>JBAJNM010000065.1 GCA_036881865.1 Parvularculales bacterium
GCGGCGTTCGGCCAAAAGGACCCGCATCCGCCCAAGGCTGATGGCAACAAACCAGCCCAGCATGGCAAATGCCATGAGGAGCAGCGGGGTCAGCATTGACGGGTCAATTGACGGGCCGCCGAAGCGAAAGACGCTGGCGCCCTGGTGCAGCGTGTTCCACCAGTCGACCGAAAACTTGATGATGGGCAGATTGATGACGCCGACCAGCAGCAGAACGGAGGCGGATTTGCTGCCCCTCTCGCTGCGCTCGAAACCGTCGGCGAGGGCGATGTAACCGATATAGAGGAAAAAGAGGATCAGCATCGAGGTCAGCCGCGCATCCCAGACCCACCATGTTCCCCACATGGGCCGCCCCCAGAAGGCGCCGGTGACAAGGCAGATCAGCGCAAAGCCCGCGCCGGGCAGGGCCATCGCCCGGGAGGCGATATCGGCAAGCGGATGCCTCCAGACAAGAAAGAAAAACGCCCCCAGGGCCATGGCGAGATAGCCCGCGAGTGCCATCCATGCCGCCGGAACATGGATATACATGATGCGGACGGTCTCCCCCTGCTGGTAATCGGCGGGCGAGTCAAAAAAGCCGTAATAAAGGCCGGCCAGGCCGCAGAGGATGAAAACGCCCCAGGCCAGCGGTTCAATGACCGAGGCGATCTTCAGGAATCGGGTTGGATTGGCGAGATAGTCGAACATGGCACAAGTAAGGGCTATCCCAAAATCTGAACAATGAAAAGGCGGTATTTTTACGCAGGGTGCGAGTATATCCAATAAGAATCGATTTGAAACATTAAAAAATACCTATATATTAGGATGCATATCATACGCCCTGATTCAAGGTCTTAAGGTTAAGGTCTTTGATTTGGGAATCAAACGGGGCGGGATACGGCATAAGCCAGCAAGACAAACGCCATGGATGTGATTGAACAGGCAAAGATCGAACGTGCTGCGGTGATCGCCCAAGCGCTTTCCCACGAAGCCAGGCTCCGTATTTGTGCCATGCTGCTCAATGGAGAGGCTTCCGTTACGTCGTTATGTGAAAGGCTTGGCTCGCCCCAGCACAGGGTCTCGCAGCATCTGGCCATTCTCCGGCGTGCCGATATTGTGACCACACGGCGTCAGTCGCGGCAGATTTTCTACTCGCTCACCGATGGTCTCGTGGCCGCGCTGGTAAAGACATTGCTTAACCGGCCCAATTCAGAACGGCATTCCCTGAAAGGTCTGCATTTTGAGGCGGGACGTTTTGCTGAAGCTGGCCGGTCGTGACCGTCATGAAGAAGCACCTCGACATCTTTTCCGGATCATGGCTGAAAATCATGATGGCGGTTGCGGCCCTGCTGTTCTGCAGTGCGGCTTCATCTGATGTGCCATCCTCCACGCGGATGATTATGGTGACATCCGCACATTGCCCCTGGTGCCATGCTTTTGAAGAAGAGGTGGGCCAGTTCTATGACAGAACCCCCGAATCGAAGGTCTACCCCATATTGCGCGTCGATATAACTGATCAGCTCCCCGCCGAATTTGCCGATCTTGATCCGTCATATTATACGCCGACATTCATTTTTGTGCGTGATGGTGAGGAGCAGGGGCGAATCGAAGGTTATCCCGGCCAGGAGTTATGGTGGTGGCGAATCGGAGAATTTCTGCCCGAATAAAAAGGGTTGCCCGGATTTATCCGGCATGGATTTTGGCTGCTCAAAGCTCCAGCCAAATGACCCGTCCTTTATAATACCGCCTTGAGATTACCAGTATATATGTACATTTTTCAGCCACATATTTTAAAGCCACATAATATTGACAAAAAATTTGATATGGGACAGGATAATTGAAACAAAATCCACATTGGGGGGATATATGCGCAAGTTTCTTACCCTTACAGCATTATGCTTTATTGCTGTGTCGGCTCATGCCGCAGGTAATAAGGTCATTGAAGAAGGCCTTGTTATCTATACGATCACTGACGATGTGTCGATCAATGACTCGTTAACAGGGTACGCCGGGGACCCTGCCAATGGCCGTAAAGTGGCCATTGACCGCAAGAAGGGCAATTGTCTGGCCTGCCATGTGATGCCGATTTCCGACCAGCCCTATCACGGTGAGACGGGGCCGTCCCTATTCGGTGTCGCCAACCGTTATTCCGAGGGCGAGTTGAGGATGCTGGTTGTCAATTCCAAGGTCGTCAACCCGGATACGATGATGCCGGCCTTCTATCGTGTGTCCGGTTTTACCAGAACCGGAAAGAAATTCGTGGGCAAGTCCATCATATCGGCAGAGGAAGTCGAGGATGTTGTTGCCTATCTGTTAACCCTAAATAAGGATGAATAGGAACTAGGACAATGAAACAGAGACTTGTTTTAAATGAAGTGTCCCGGCGTCATGCGCTTGGTCTTATCGGCGGCACCATCGCCATGTCCGCGGTTGCCATGCCCGTGTTTGCTGATGCGGCCAGCGTCGCTGCCAAGGTCAAAAAACTGACGGGCGGTGCCGGAACGGCGCAAGATGGTATCACGCTGGATCTCCCGGAAATCGCTGAAAACGGCAATGCCGTTAAAGTCGGTTTTGAAATTGACAGTCCCATGACCGAGGGGAGCTATGTTAAGGCCGTCCATGTGATGGCTGATGGCAATCCGGTGCCGGACGTGGCCAGTTTCAACTTCTCGCCTGCCAATGGCGTCTGCATGGCAACGACCCGTATGCGTCTCGCCAAGACACAGAACATCATTGTTCTGGCTGAGATGAGCGACGGCAGTTTCCGTCAGGCCCAGTCCCAGGTCAAGGTAACCATCGGCGGCTGCGGCGGCTGATCATTCAATCAGGAGTAAAACAATGGCTAAAGTAAAACCACGCGTTAAAGTCCCGAAGACAGCTGAAAAGGATGAGATCCTTGAGATCAAAGCTCTGATTGCGCACCCGATGCATACCGGCCGCGCCAAGGATAAACAGGGCAATGTCATCCCGCGCAAGATCATCAACAAGTTCAAGGTGCTGTTCGAGGGCAAGGAAGTCTTCTCTGTCGATATGGAGCCGGCTGTTTCGGCTAACCCATATGTCTCGTTTCCGTTCAAGGCCGAGAAATCAGGCACATTCGAATTTGTCTGGACGGAAGATGGCGGTGCCGAATTTACCGTCAGCAAGAAAATGGCGGTATCCTGATCAGGACACTCGTTAAAGCTTTCAGGGGGTAAGGAACATGCTGAAACAGGTAACACTCACAATCGCGGCGGGGCTCATCGCAGGAGTTGCTTTTGCGGCCGATACGCCGGATACGCCATTTCATAACGGAACGGCCAACATCATTGAGCCAGGCGATGAGAGCAATCCTTTGGGGGAACTCATCTCCGGATATGATTTTCGCCAGCCCGAGGTTCGTGAAATGCAGGATGATGAATTCTCAAACCCGGGTATGCTGACCGTTGAGCACGGGATGGACATCTGGGAGATGCCCGATGGCTCAAAGGGCAAATCCATGGCTGATATCTGGAAGAAATGCTCCGGTGTTGATGCTGAAGAGGCCGGTGCCGTCTATCCGCGTTACCATGACGGGGCGGGTAAGGTGATCTCGCTTGAGCAGCAGATCAACTATTGCCGCGAGAAATTCATGGGCGCTGAGCCCTATAAGTGGGAAAAAGCCGATATGCTGGGCATGACGGCCTTTATCCGTTACATGGCCAATGGCAAGCCTGTCAAAGTTGATATTTCAGGACCTGCCGCAACCACCTTTAAGAAGGGTGAAAAGCTCTATTATACGCGTCTTGGCCAGCTTGATGTGGCCTGTGCCCATTGCCATGAAACCAATTACGGCAGTTACATCCGCGCGGACATGCTCTCGCAGGGTCATACCAACGGCTTTCCGACCTATCGGGTGAAGTGGAACGGTATCGGTTCGGCCCAGCGCCGCTTTCGTGGCTGCAACAACAATATCCGTGCCACAAGGCTGCCCTACGGTCATGAAGACTATGTTGCGCTGGAGTTGTATCTGGCCTGGCGTGGCAGCGGACTCCCTGTCGAAACCCCGTCCGTCCGCCAGTAAAATAACATTCAGAAAGTCCTCCTGTCACAGCGCGGGGGGATTTTTTTCGATCTATATACATAACAAATGATATATGTATTAGCATGTTGAATTTATTATGTTTTGTCATGCTGGCGGACAGGCGAGCGCAACAGAAAGGGCGTCATGCTTGATATATCTATCGGAGCGGCAGTTATTGCAGGGGTCCTGAGCTTTTTCTCCCCCTGTGTTTTACCGATCGTCCCCGGTTATCTTGGCTATCTGAGCGGTTTAAGCAACGCCAACGGCGACACAGAGGTCGCTGCGACGACACAGCGGTTTCGGCTCGTCATGGCATCGGTGTTCTTCGTTGCCGGATTCATAACCATCTTCATGCTGATCGGCCTGTCTTCTTCATACCTTGGCAGCGTCATGGCACAAAGCATGCCGTGGCTGCAGCAGGTCGCCGGGGTGGCGATTATCATTCTCGGGCTGTATTTTCTCGGCCTTTTGCCGGTGGGGTTTCTAAGCCGCGATTTGCGTTTCATGCCGAATTTCAAATCCGGCGGCGTGATTTCAGCCTATCTGGTCGGGCTGGCTTTCGGATTCGGCTGGACACCGTGTGTGGGGCCGGTGCTGGCGACGATCTTTCTGGTTATTTCGACTTCGACAGAGGGCGGCATTGGCGTGGGCCTGCTCCTTGCCTACGGGCTTGGAATCGGTGTACCTTTTGTTATTGTGGCATTGTTTGCGGATCTGTTTATTCGCCGGTTTAGCAGCATGACAACGGTTATGCCGGTCGCTAAAATGGTCCTTGGCGGGCTGATGGTGCTGACGGGGCTGGCCATGGCAACAGGCTATCTCAATAGGATCGGTTTCTGGATGCTAAGTCAGTTTTCAACCTTTGGAGCAGTGGGGTGACAGCTATGTTGAATAAAATCAAATATACATTGATTACTCTTATGATTCTGGCCGGGGGCGGCGTGGTCCATGCCGGCGATCTCACCCCGACCAAGGGCGATGATGGAATCTACCATTATGACTGGTATCATCAGTCTTTCCTTGAAATTGGCGATGACATTTCAGAAAGCCTCGATGAGGGTAAAATCCTGATGGTCAAATTCGATCAGCAGGGATGCATTTATTGTGAAAAGGTCGCGCTGGAAGTTTTAACCGAGCCGGCGATCAATGCTTATGTCCGCGAGCATTTTGTCGTTGTTCAGCTGGATATTTACGGCAACCGCGATGTGACAGACCTTGATGGTGAAACGCTTCCCGAAAATAAGATGTCCCAGAAATGGGGCGTCGTGTTCACACCGACGATCTATTTCGTTGGCATGCCGACAGATGCCGACACCCTGCCGGAAGCCAGCAATGCCACCATGCCCGGAGCCTTTGGCAAGCTCACGTTTCTCGGTTTCCTGCAATGGATACGGGAAGAGGGCTATAACGGCGATGAGCCGTTCCAGAAATATTTCGGCCGCCGGATAAATGATATCCGGGCCGGGATTGACGCTGCCCGCGCCGCAGCGTCCTAGAGAATTAAGAAAGGGTGAATGTCGATGGAAACGAAGAAAAACAAAGTCACAACTGCTGAAAGCGGTAAACTCTCACGCCGTCAGGTGCTTGGCGGGGCCGCTGTCGCTGCCGGCGGGCTGGCTGCGCCGGCGCTGGCTAAAGCCACAGAGGTGAATCCGGAAAACCTGCCGCCGAACGTCTCCGAATGGACGCCGTATCTCGGCCCCGGTGTCGATGTGACCCCCTACGGGATGCCGTCAGAGCATGAAGCCCATGTCGTCAGGCGCTGGGTTGAGTGGCTCACGGCCTCTGCTGAATCCTCGGTGAACTTTACCCCATTGCAGGATCTCGATGGAATCGTCACGCCGAACGGGCTTTGCTTTGAACGTCACCATGGCGGTATACCGGATGTGGTCCCCGCCGATTACCGGCTGATGATCAATGGTCTGGTCGACCGGGAGCTGCTGTTCACGCTGGATGAGCTGAAACGTTTCCCCCAGGTTAACCGCTTCCACTTTCTTGAATGCGCGGCCAATGGCGGTATGGAATGGCGCGGTGCACAGTTGAACGGCTGCCAGTATACGTTCGGTATGGTTCATAATGTCCAGTATTCGGGCGTCCTCCTTTCTGACATTTGCCGTGAAGCCGGTGTCAAACCGGAGGCAAAGTGGGTTCTGGCCGAAGGCGGTGACTCTGCGGGCATGAACCGTTCTGTTCCCATTGAAAAAATCCTTGATGACTGCATGATCGCCTATTCGATGAACGGGGAGGCCCTGCGTCCCGAACAGGGATATCCTGCCCGCCTGGTTGTTCCGGGCTGGGAGGGGAACATGTGGGTTAAGTGGATCCGGCGTCTTGAATTTGGTGACATGCCCTACATGGCCCGTGAAGAAACATCAAAATACACTGACCTGATGGACGATGGTAAGGCCCGGATGTTCACCTGGGTCATGGATGCAAAATCCTGTGTCACATCGCCGAGCCCGGAAAAGCATCTGCTGTACAAAGGACAGAACCTGCTCAAAGGCCTGGCCTGGTCCGGCCGCGGGAAGATTTCCCGCGTCGACGTTTCACTTGACGGCGGCCGGAACTGGCAGACTGCCGAGTTGCATGATCCGGTTTTGGATAAATCGCTGACGCGGTTCACGATGCCGTTCCAGTGGAACGGGGAGGAGCTGCTGGTCCAGTCCCGTGCCATGGATGAAACGGGTTATGTCCAGCCGACCATTCAGGGACTTCAGGCGGAACGCGGTGTCAATTCGATATACCATAACAACGCCATCGCAACGTGGCAGGTGAAGTCTACGGGGGCAGTCGAGAATGTTCGCATCGGTTAAATCAAAGGGACTCGCCGCCCTGATTACCATCGGCCTTATGGCAGCTGCTCCCGTGCTGGCTTCTGAACGGCCGTTCAATCTTGGATCTATTGCCACGCCGGAACAGGTTGCAGGCTGGGATATCGATGTAAGGCCTGACGGCAAAGGCGCACCGGCAGGCTCCGGCTCAGCCCTTGATGGTGAGGAAGCCTACACCGACCTCTGCGCATCCTGCCACGGGGACTTCGGTGAAGGCGTCGACCGCTGGCCGGTACTGAGCGGGGGGTATGATTCGCTTTCCACCCATGATCCGATCAAGACGGTCGGCAGCTACTGGCCCTATGCTTCGACGGCTTATGACTACATTTACCGGGCGATGCCCTTTGGCGATGCCCAGTCCCTGTCAGCCGATGAAACCTACGCAATCGTGGCCTATATCCTCTATATGAATGACATCATTGAAGAGGATTATGTTCTCAGCAACGAGAATATCGGGACGATAGAAATGCCGAACCGAAATGGCTTTGCCCTGCCGGACCCGCGCCCCGATGCGCAGGTTTCAGCAGAGCCGTGCATGAAAAACTGCGATGTCTCAACTGAAATCATCGGCCGTGCCCGTCTCATTGACGTGACGCCGGAAGATACCAGTCAAACCAACATTAACTAAGGATGGATATGATGAAGAAGTCATTTTGTGCAATTGCTGCGGCCGTTTTTCTAAGCTTTACCGTCAGCCAGCCGGCTTTGGCGGCGGGGGATGCCGCTGCCGGGGAGAAAGTTTTCAGGAAGTGCAAGGCCTGCCATGTGGTCGACAGCGATAAAAATAAAACCGGCCCGCACCTGATTAACATTTTCGGCCGGACCGCCGGCAGTATTGAGGGTTTCAAAAAGTATTCCAAAGCCATGAAAGAGAGTGGCATTGTCTGGGATGAGGAAACGCTTGACGGCTATCTGGAGGCGCCAAGAAAATACCTCAAAGGCGGGCGCATGGCCTTTGCCGGTCTTAAGAAGGAAAAGGACCGCGCCGATATCATCGCCTATCTGAAGCAGTTCTCTGATCAGTAAGCTCACACAAGGGGAGGGTCATATGAATAACTCACGCCGGAAATTCTGCCAGAATGCGGCTCTTGCCGTTGCGGCTACAACCCTTCCCCATCTGCCTTCCCCTGTGATGGCCAGCACGGTCAGCCTTGGTGCGGCCCGTGTCAGCAGTTTTTCGGATGGCCTGATGTCCATTCCGGCGTCAATGCTGTTTGAGACCGAAGGCCACCCCGAAATTGCAGCCAAACTGGATGCCAGCAGCGGTGCGAAACGTCCGCTGAATGTCACCTATGTTGAAATGGGGGAGCGCCGCATCCTCTTTGATGCCGGGAGCGGGGCCAATTTCCTTCCCGGTCTCGGAGAGTTGCCTGCTGTTTTGGATGAAGCTGGAGTGGATATGGCCGAGATTACGGATGTCGTCTTCACCCATGCCCATCCCGATCACATCTGGGGCGTCCTGGACGATTTTGACGATCTGGCGATGCCTGATGCCGCCTATCACATGGTGCGGCAGGAATGGGATTTCTGGTATTCCGATGATGCCCTTGCCGTCATGCCGGAAGGGCGGGAGAGTTTTGCTGTCGGAGCCAAATCGCGCATGGAGGTGATGGAGGACCAGGTCAGCCTGTTTGCGTTTGGCGATGAAATTCTGCCCGGCATAGAGGCGGTGGATACGACCGGCCATACGCCCGGCCATACCGCCTTTGTGCTCCATGAGGGGGGAGAAAGCCTGATGATAGTTGGCGATGCGCTGACGCATCCGCTGATTTCCTTCGAGAATCCAAAATTCCGCAATCTGAGCGATATGGATGCGGATGCCGCCGTGAAATCACGCTTAACCCTGCTTGACCGCCTGCATGCCGAAAAAATGCCCCTGATAGGGTATCACCTGCCGCAGCCCGGTTTAGGCCATGTCGAGAAGGCTGCCGGTGCCTGGCGCTACATTCCAAACACATAACATAAAGGTTGAGATCTATGTTTTCACGTCGTGAATTTATGCAAATGGCGGCCGTCACCGGGGCAACCCTTGGCGGTATCGGCAACTGGAGCCGTCTTGCGGCCCAGCAGGCCATGTCGATGGGCGATTTGCTCAAATTTGACACCAAGGGGCAGGTGACACTGCTGCATCTGACCGACCTTCACGCCCAGCTGAAGCCCGTCTATTTCAGGCCTCCTTCGGAAAACTTCGGTGTCGGGGCTTATGAAGGCATTCCGCCGCATCTCGTGGCTGAAGATTTCCTTGACCATTTCGGAATCTCTCCCGGGACGCCGCTGGCCTATGCCCATACCATGGTTGATTATGTCAATCTGGCCAGAACCTATGGCCGTCTGGGCGGGCTTGACCGTATGGCAACACTGATCAAATCCATTCGTGCCGATAGGGGTGATGACAAGGTGCTGCTGCTCGATGGCGGTGATACCTGGCAGGGGTCCTACACCTCGCTTAAGACCAATGGCCAGGATATGGTTGATGCCATGGCACTGCTTGAACCGGCCGCCATGGTCGGTCACTGGGAGTTTACCTTTGGCGTGGACCGTGTAACGGAAATTGTCGATGAGATGGGATACCCGTTCCTCGGCGGCAACGTCTTTGATACGGAATGGGATGAGCAAGTGTTCGACAGCACCGCTTTCTTTGAGCGCGGCGGGGTCAAGGTGGCTGTTATCGGCCAGCATTTTCCCTATACGCCCATTGCCAATCCGCGATACATGGTGCCTGACTGGTCGTTCGGCATTCGCCCGGAGCTCATTCAGGAAAATGTCAATGCCGCGCGAGATGAAGGTGCTGAAGTCGTCGTTCTGCTCTCGCATAACGGTTTTGATGTTGATCAGAAGGTCGCTGCCACTATTGACGGGATTGATGTCATTCTTACGGGTCATACCCATGATGCCGTTCCGGAAGCGATCAAGATCGGCAAGACTTTGGTCCTGTCTTCGGGATCTCACGGCAAATATCTCGGCCGGGTTGATCTTAAGGTCGAAGGCGGCGGGGTTGTGGATGCCAGCACCGGGCTGATCCCTGTATTCAGTGATGCCATCACCCCTGATGCCGAAATGAAATCCTATATCGACGGCGTGCGTGCACCGCATGCGGGCGAACTTGACCGCATCATCGGTAAGACGGAAAATCTGCTTTATCGTCGCGGTAATTTCAACGGGACCTGGGATGATTTGATCTGTGACGGTATTCGTGAAGAGCGTGATGTGCAGATCGCCCTCAGTCCCGGTTTCCGCTGGGGAACAACGCTTCTGCCCGGCCAGGATATCACCATTGATGATCTCTATGCCCAGACAAGCATGAGCTACCCAAAAGTCTACCGCACGGAAATGACAGGGCAGCAGCTCCATGAAATTCTCGAGGATGTCTGTGACAATCTGTTCAATGTCGATCCGTTCTACCAGCAGGGGGGTGATATGGTCCGGGTTGGCGGCATGTCCTATACATGTGCGCCTAAGGCCGCCATCGGCAAGCGAATCACTGATATGAAACTAACCGAATCCGGCGAAAGCATAGATCCCACCCGCAGCTATACCGTGGGCGGATGGGCTTCGATCAACGAGAATGTTGAAGGCCCGGCAATCTATGATTTGATGGAAGGCTATATCAGCCGGAAGAAGAATATCTCCATGCCCCTGAACCAGACAGTAAAAATCGTCGGCATGGGGTAAGGCCCGCATTTAAGGCAAACACCAGAAAAAAAGGCGGCCCGAAAGCCGCCTTTAATTTATTGAATTGATCCCCGATCAGGAGAACATGTCGGCTGAGATACCCTCATACCAGCCGACTGATTCTTTGTAAGTTGCCTCACGAAGCTGGCTGGATTCATCATTCTGGGAGATGAACTTGTCAACAACCTCAATCTTTTCCTTACCGGCCTTATAGTTGGCGCCGACTTTGACGCCGTCATTGGTTGCAATGAGGCTCCAGCAGGTATTGGCAAAACGTGCGTCAAAGACACGGCTGTCTGTTAGTGCGCCGCGGATGGCATTGGCGGCAACCTTGGCCTGGCTATTGGCCGAGAATCCGGATTTAGGCATCGCGGATGCCACTGAGGCGTCACCGAGAACATGGATGTTCTTATCGGCACGTGAAGCCATGGTGGCCGGGACAATCGGGCACCAGTCGCCGTCATTGACGCCCGCTGCCATGGCGATGGAGCCGGCGCGCTGTGCAGGAATCACACATGCGGCATCAGCCTTGAAGGTTTCAAGATCGGTTTCGATTTCCATCGTTGAAGGGTTGACCCTCTTAATGCCGCCATGGATTTCAGGGTTAAGCCATTCAACCATGCCCGAGTAATGCTTCTCCCAGCCGGCCGTGAAGAGTCCCTGCTTGGAAAACTTCTCTTTCGGATCAACAATGATGATCTTTGCTGTCGGATTCGATTTCGACAGCAAATGGGCAATCATTGAGATACGCTCATACGGGCCGGGCGGGCAACGGTATGGATTTGGCGGCGCGACCATCACGAAAGTTCCGCCCTTCTTCATGTTCATGACCAGATCACGGAGGACCTGAACCTGTGTTCCCGATTTCCACGCATGCGGCATGCGTGTCTGGGCTTCCACGGAATAGCCCGGGACACTGTCAAATTTCATGTCGATGCCGGGTGAAAGCACCAGTTTATCATAGGATATCTTCGCTCCGCTGGAGAGGTTCAGGGTCTTCCGGGAACCGTTGACGGAAGTGGCCCATTCATGGACGACATTGACACCATGATTGTTGGAAAGACTGTCATAGCCATGGCCAATCGAGTCATAGTTACGGAAACCGCCAAGATACAAATTGGAAAAGAAGCAGCTGTAATATCTCTTGCTGGCTTCAACGAGGGTGACATCAATGGCCCCCTTTGAATCCTTTGCAATGTAGCGTGCTGCGGTTGCTCCGCCGGCACCGCCGCCAACAACCACCACTTTGGGTGTTGCGCCGAAAGCCAGCGATGGCATGGCCAGTGCCCCGGCAGATGCAGTGATAATGCCAGTAAATTTTCTTCTGGAAATAGTCATGGTATCCCCCCGTTAATTGTTAAAATCTATCTATCTTGAGAATAATGATACACAGAGACGCTTTTTGCATACAAGTTTATTTTAATATACATGCGAAATTTAATATATTTTATTCGAGTGCGGGCAACGAGGCAAAATAGACGGCCAGCGAGGCAATTTGCTCATCATCAAGCCGTCCGGCAACCAGCTGCATGACCTTGTTCTCTATTTCATTGTTTTTATAGGAATAAATGACGGTGATAAACACTTCGGGATCGAGTCCCTGGATGGCAGGAATGCCTTCATCCTTGCCGGCCTGATGGTGACAGGTTACGCATTCCCCGGAGAGATATTCGCCATAACCCTGATCGGCCTTGCCGAGGATGGCCTCGATGTCATCAACGGCAAATGCCGGTGCTGCCAGAACAGCCAGAAGAAAAGCGGCTAGGAAGTTTTTCATGACAATGCTCTCAGGAGATCCACCACCACGGTAAAAGATAACATCATTGATTCCTTGAGTCGATACACCCTCTCAGGCTCCCTCTCAGACACCTTCTCAGACACCCTCTCATATCTGCAGGCGGGATCATCCCCTATTGGGATCAATATCAAACTCTGCCAGCATCGGCTGGTGGGCACGCTGTGAGCAGCCTTCCCTCAGGCAAAGGTGGCAGTTGATGCCGATTTCTGAAAATTTGATATCCTTGCGCGCATAGGGGGTTGCATAGATGAGCTTGTCACAATGCTCGATGCTGCATCCGAGAGCCAGCACCAGCCGTCTGTCCTGAGTTTCACTGCTGAATGCCGGACGGTCTGTTGTCCTGGCGAGAGTGAAGAAGCGTTCACCATCAGGCAATTCAACAAATTGCGGGATGATAACCCCCGGTGTCCTGAACGCCGTGTGCAAATTCCAGACAGGGCATGCGCCCCCGTATTCCGCAACCTGAAATGACGTCGCATTGAACCGTTTGGTGACGTTGCCGGCCTTATCGACACGAAGGAAGAAAAAGGGGATGCCCTCATTTCCATCCCGCTGGAGTGTTGTCAGCCGGTGGCAGGCCTGCTCAAAGGAAACACTGAACCGCGTGGCCAGGCGGTCAATGTCATAGTCTGTTTCCACGGCCTTGGTGATAAAAGCCTCATAAGGCATGAGCAGGGATGCGGCAAAATAATTAGCCAGCTCGATTTTACAGCGGGACCGGACAGACGACCGTGTATCAGGCAGGCGTGACATAATCTTATCCAGCA
>JBAJNM010000066.1 GCA_036881865.1 Parvularculales bacterium
ATTCCGGCCTCTTCGGCGGCCTTGATATAGGCACGGGTAACGGGATGGGCCATGTCGGCAATATCGGTAATGCCGAGGGGTCCGGCTGATCCGCGTTCAGCTCTGCTGGTGCCGAGCCAGTTTTCCATGCGCTTGAACACAGGCTCCACATCATCCCAGCTCCAGCCGGGTGCCACCGTGGCCCATTCATCATAATCCTGCCGGTGGCCGCGCACATAAACCATGGCGTTAATGGCAGAAGACCCTCCCAGCACCTTGCCGCGGGGCCAGTAGACTGAGCGGTTGTTCAGATTAGGTTCAGGTTCTGTGTGATATTTCCAGTTGAAGCGCTCATCATAGAAGACCTTGCCATAGCCGATAGGAATCTGGAGCCATGGGTGGCGGCCCCACGGCCCGGCTTCAAGTATCAGAACACGCGTGTTGTCATCTTCGCTTAACCGCGCCGCCATGACTGAGCCGGCTGAGCCCGCCCCGACAATGACATAGTCAAACTCAGCCATCGGTTACTCAGGATCTTTCACGACCGAAAAGTTGCGCCAATACCATCATCAGCGTTGTTATCAAGATCATTATTGTTGAAATGGAAGCAATGGTCGGATCAATCTGGTCACGAAGGGCATTAAACATGTTCCGCGTCAGCGTCGGGTTATCGCCACCGGAAATAAACATGGCAATGACCACTTCATCGAAAGACGTAAGAAATGAAAGCAGGGCGCTGGTCACTACGGCAAAACGGATTTGGGGAAGGGTGATCGTAAGAAAGGCTTTCCAGCGCGGTGCTCCAAGTGAACGCGCCGCATTTTCCTGATTCATGTCATAGCTCTTGAGTGCCGCCCCTGTAACGATCAGCACCAATGGTACGGCCATGATTGTATGTGCCAGAACAAGGCTGCTGAGCGTATAGAGTACCTTCAGCTTCACAAAGGCATAAAATGCTCCAATGGCCACAAGTACCACCGGCACCATCATTGGCATGATGAGAGTAACAAAAGCAAGCCGGATAAACGGCACACGTGATGTATGGAGTCCATAGGCCGCAATCACGCCTATGGGTGTTGCAACCAGCATTGTCAGAAACGCCGCCTTGAACGGTGTCCGCGTGGCCAGCATCCATTCATCAGAGCCAAAGTAATTTTGGTACCACCGCGTCGACCAGATTTCAGGAGGGAATTCCAAATACTGGGAGTCGGAAAAGGACATGGGAATGACGATCAGTGTCGGGGCCACCAGTAGCACCATGATGATCGTCACCAGAATGTAGAGCCAGAGACGACTGCCATGGGATACCTGGGTTTCCGTTGCCGGCTGGCTGAGCCATTTCAGCATTTAATGACCTCCCCCGACGACATTTTGCAGATTAAGAAACCGCGAGGCTATCCACAAGGTGGCCATGGTAATGACAAGGAGAACAACCCCAAGCGCACTCGCCGCCCCCCAGTTAACAAAAAGTTCGATGTTGGAGACAATCTTCATGGAAACCAGGATCACCTTCCCGCCGCCGAGCACGGCTGGCGTTACAAAAAACCCGAGGCAGAGGACAAAAACCATCAGGGAGCCGGCAAAGAGTCCCGGCGTGGTCAGAGGGAAGAACACAGTCCAGAAGGAACGTACGGGCGATGCGCCGAGATTAGATGCGGCCTTGAGATAGTCCTTATCAATTGCTTTCATTGCACCATAGGTTGGCAGGATCAGAAATGGCAGCATGATATGTACCATGCCGATTAATGTGCCATTGAGATTGTGCACGAATTTGATCGGCTCTTCCCAGAGGCCGAGAGATATTGCCCAGTCATTGACAAGACCCCGTTTCTGCAACAGGACAAGCCATGCGTAGGTCCTAACGAGAAGGGATGTCCAGAATGGCAGGAGCACTGTAATCATGCAGATATTGGCCAGGCGTCTGGGGAGTTGCGACATGAAATAGGCAAGGGGATAGCCGATCAGGATACACAGAACCGTGGTCAGGAAGCTAACCTCGAATGTTGTGCGGAAAATCCGGCCATATGCCTTGCTGCGGATCATTCTCTCGTAATTTTCCATCGAAAATGTTCCATCCGCTCCAATGAATGAGACGAAAAACAGCCAGCCGACCGGGATGACGAGAATGAACAGCACAAAAATAAGGGCCGGGGAGCTAAGCCCGAAGAGTCTGAGCCGTTCCAGCAATTCGTCCCGGCGCAGCTCTTTCGCATTGTTCCCATCTCTGGTCTTTTGGCCATGGGTGGAAAGACTATTATTTGTCATCAGCAATCACCAGCGTATCAGATGCGTCGAGTCCCAACCGAACCTTTTTGCCGGGCTGGAGCATGCGGGAGAATTTGTCGCTGCTCATTGTGCCGCGCATTGTCACTTCAGTGCCGTCTTCAAGGCTCGCGTAAAGAAGAAAGCTCTCGCCCTGATAGACAAGATTTGAGACCACCGCTGTGAATACATTGACGTTGCGGTCAGATTTTCCCTGGAGGATCCTGATCCTTTCAGGGCGAATAAGAAGCGCCAGGTTTTTCGTTTTGGGAATTGGCTTGGTGGTTTTTATCTTCACGCCGCCGGCCATCATGGAAGACCCCGACTTTTCCACCTTGAGGAAAGTCGACTCACCAATAAAATCCGCCACGAATTTATTCTGCGGGCGGCCATAAAGTTCCTGCGGAGTAGCCAGTTGCATTATCTTGCCGTGATTGAGCACAGCAATTCTGTCTGACATGGTCAGTGCTTCACGCTGGTCATGGGTCACATAAACTGTCGTCATGCCCAGGCGTTCGTGCAGGCGGCGGAGTTCAATCTGCATCTGGTCACGGAGTTTTTTATCAAGTGCGGAGAGAGGTTCATCCATGAGCAAAATGCGCGGTTCGAATACAATTGACCGGGCCAATGCGACCCGTTGCTTCTGACCGCCGGAAATCTGGTCAATCCGGCGGTCGCCAAGACCGCCAAGCTGCACAAGATCAAGGGCATTCTCCACACGGTCCTGAATTTCAGCCTTGGAAATTTTCCTTAACCGCAGGGGGTAGCCGACATTTCCGGCAACGTTCATATGCGGGAAGAGGGCATAATTCTGAAAAACCATGCCGAGATTGCGCAGATGCGGCGGCTTGCGGATGACCTCATCATTCCCAAATATGAGGCTGCCCTGATCTGGCCGGGTGAAACCGGCGAGCACCATCAAAAGGGTGGTTTTGCCGGAGCCGGAGGGTCCGAGCAGGGTTAAAAATTCGCCCCTTTTGACGTCAAGAGACACATCGTCCAGTGCAAAAACCTGCCCATAAGTTTTTGTAACATTACGAATAGTGATCGGCAGTGCTTCAAGCTTGCTGTTCATCATTCTGTATCTTTGGTAAAAAAAATCTAAAGTAATGCTGCGGGCAGATATCACTGCCCGCAGCGATGTTAGGTCTGACCGAGACTATTCTGTCAGCATTTCTGCATACATTTCTTCTGCAATGGTCTCCCATTTGGCATACCAGTCCAGCGATACCGGCACCTGATTAGCCACGTTACCTGGCGAGGAAGGCAGACTTGCTGCAGTTGCCGCATCAATCACTCCCGTGCCGTAGGCCGCTTCATTTGTAGGGCCGTAGGTAATGTATTTTGGCAGGTCATCCTGGTATTCCGCCTTTGAGATTTCCGCAAGGAACTCCATGGCCGTATCCCGGTTAGGTGCCCCCTTTGGAATTGCAAAGCAGTCATAGTCAAGGAGTGCCTGATTGAAGCTGTATTTGACCTTAGCGCCATCTTTTTTGGCATTGTCAAAGCGCCCGTTCCAGCCAGTGGTCATATCAACTTCCCCATCCTTCATCAGCTGGGCGTGCTGCGCCCCTGATGTCCAAAAGACGTCGATATGCGGTTTGAGTTCGCGGATCTTGTTGAGGGCGCGTTCAATGCCTTCTTCGGAATCAAGCACCTTATACACGTCTTTAGGTGCAACGCCGTCAGCCAAAATAGCGGGTTCGAGTGCTACTGCGACTTTTCCGCGATAGGCCCTCTTGCCGGGGAATTTATTCACATCAAAGAAATCTGCCCAGCTGTTCGGTTCGGCACCGCTGTAGGTGTCGGTATTCCATGCATACACGGTCGAGAAGACATCACCGCCAACGCAGTGATCGGTATACAAATTCGGATAGAAGGTGGAAACGTCAATGACGCTGTAATCCAGCTTCTCAAGCAGGCCTTCCGCCGCTGCCCGTGCTGCTGAGCCAGACCCGCTGGCAACAATATCGAGAGTGACCTGGCCTGTGGAAACCTGAAGGCGGATATCGGACATGCCGCCATAAGTCTCCTGTTTTACAAGAATACCTGTCTTGGCTTGTGCAGGTATGAAGAGGGCATTACTCTGAGCTTTCTGATAAGACCCGCCCCAAGATGCAATCGTAACGGTTTTCTCCATCGCAAAAGCTGTGGATGTCAGCATACCGGCGGCTATCGCCACCAGTGTTTTAAATTTATTCATAATTTCCTCCTCGTATGAGTAGTTGATCAGTTTTTCTAGGTTTCATTTATGCCATATTATTTCCGGATGTGTAGGCATATTTTTCATCCGGTTTCAGGAAGCGCGTAAATCCGGCGATTTTCTTCTCGGCCGCATCCGATCTCGCCAGCGATACCAGGCAACTATAGGCGGTAAAAACCACGGGTTTCCAGTATAAAATGGCCTGGTTGGATAATTTACATCATCAAAAGCGGTGGAGCCTTCTTTGAGCCCCAAAAGCTTCTGGCCGATGCGCATGCCGAGATAACTGGAAAGGGAAATGCCTTTGCCGCAATAGCCCATGGCGTAATAGATGCCGTCATGTATCCCGGTATGCGGCAGCTCATCAAAGCTGTAGGCTACCGTTACCGCCCAGGAATGCGTGATTTTACAGCTCTTCAATTCCGGGAAAATCAGGCACATATCATCGTGAAGGCGGGGCCCGCTGATACCGGCATCGGTCTCATCGGCTGACACGCGCCCGCCAAAAAGGATGCGGGTGCGGTCCGGTGATGGCCGGAAATAATATACAACCTTGCGGGTATCGCTGATTATCCGGTTCTTTGGGAAGAGCTGGTCCATAAGCGGAGCCGGAAGCGGTTCTGTTGCAATAATGTATCTGCCAATCGGAATGACCCGCCGCCTGAGCCAGGGGGTGATGCGGCCGGTATAACCGTTAGTTGCGACAATAACGTCACGTGCGCGTATATTGCCCAAAGCGGTCTCGGCGATAAAGTCTTTGCCGTCCCTGGCAATGCTTATGACAGCGCAATTGCCCAACACGTCTGCACCTGCCCGCCGGACAGCGGAAAGCAATCCATGATGATAGCGTGCAGGATCCACTGATGCATGAAGGGGAAAGACAAGTCCGCCATGATAGAAATCCGTGCCGAGCTCATCTCGCTGCTCATGCTTTGAAATGACTCTGGAGGGGATGTCTTCGTTGCGGTGGAGGGCATCAGCTTCACGCGCAAGACTGTCATAGTGTTTTGGCGTATGAGCGGCGTGAAAGCGGCCACAGCGGTCGAATGCGCATTCTATCTTTTCCGTTTTAATCCGCTCTTCAATCCAGTCCAGCGCATCCTTGCCTTCCTTGCGGATGGCCATGGCCTTTGCTTCGCCATATTTCCGGCTGAGTGATAGCAGTGACGGCTTGATGCTGGTATCAATTTGCCCGCCATTACGGGTACTGCATCCGAAACCGATATCACCGGCATCCAGAACAAGTGTTGCCCGTCCCGCGCGTGCTGTTTCAAGGGCGGCATTCAGTCCCGTATAGCCCGAGCCGATAATCAAAACTTCTGTCGAAGACGGGGGCTGGATCTGCCGGGCCGGATATTCGGGTGTAGCATCAAGCCAATAAGGGCGTTTCTTCCAGTTAGTTGCCCAGATATCCGTCATCTACTGCCTTTAAGAAAACGCTATGGTGAAGCGACGGTTGTTTCGGCTTTTCTTTTCAATCTTCCTGCAGGCCACCTCACCAATTTCGGAGACCCGGGATACATGCGTTCCTCCGCAGGGCTGCAGATCAACACCCTCGATCTCAACCAGGCTGAGGCCGCCCTCAATCACCGGCGGCAGGACTGATGCCGTGCGGACAAGTTTTGCAATTGTATCTTCGATGTTTTCAGTAATCCGGTACTGCCGCACGGGATGATCGGCAGCAATAAGTTTGTTGAGGGATTCTGTTATTTCAGCCTTATCAGTGGTTACTTCCGGCATATCCAGGTCCAGGCGCGCTTTTTCCTCGCTGATGCCGCATCCGGTTACATTCGAAGGGAGCAGACTGCACAGCAGATGCAGGCAGGTATGCATTTTCATATGGGCATATCTTCGATCCCAGTCGATCTCACCCTGGGCGGACATACCCGGCTCAATAGCGCCGCCTGCACCGTCACAGCGGTGCCAGATCTTCAACGGCTCGCCCCTGTCGGTAACGGTGTCGGTAACGGTTACGGGTTGCCCGTCGATCACAATCCGTCCGGTATCGCCCTTCTGCCCGCCTCCCTCAGGGTAGAAGCATGTCCGGCTGAGTGCGATCTCGTCTCCGCGCACATCAATGACCTCACCTTCAAATGATTTCAGGTAAGCATCATCGGTAAATAGTCTTTCCGTTGTTTTTTCCATGTCAGTCCTGATAGATTCGTTTTTTCATCCTTGTGCGCGCTTCGGGGGTGCCATCATGGAACGTCCCGAAAAACTTATCCCACGGTAAGTCAATCGAACCATAATTGCATTCAAAATAACGGTGATGGAGCTGATGGTGAAAATGTCCTATTTCAAGCCGGCGTTTGTTTTTGATTAGCAGGGCATCAAAGCCCGTATGGCCGAACACGGCAGACAGTGCCAGCATATAGAGATGGAAGATGATATGCATCGGATGCGTCGGAACGGCAAAATGGATAAGGATTGATGAGAAATATAAAACATGCTCAACAGGGTGCATGGAAATGCCGGTAAACGGTCCTATATTCACGTTGCGATGATGCAGGCTGTGAAAGTGCTTATAGAGCGGCTTAATGTGCAGAATGCGATGAAACACATAGAAGTGGAACGAGATCCAGAGTGAGATCAGCGGCAGGGCCAGAACAGACCAGACGGGCATCTCACCGAAGCTGATGACATTGATATATCCATTGCCCATGGCCCAGAACATCAGGATCTCATAAGCTGACCAGACCGCAACACCGCTGACCAGCGTGTAGAACATATTGTCGTATAGCTGGTTGTTAAACAGGAACCGGTCGCTATTCCGGTGCAGGAACGGTTCCACATATTTGAGTTCTGTCTGCTGTATGCGCTTTTTATAGAAATAGTAATGCAGCACGCCGGCAACCAGGATCATGGTGCCGAGGTTGCGCAGATAGATAACGGCCGCCCAGTCCGCAGTGAGGGTTGCCGTTACGGTGAGTGATGGGCTGGCGTAATAAAGGGCGGCAATAGCCATGATGATGAAGAGAGTGGACTCTGATATGGTCAGCCAGCCGTCACGATAATAGACCGCCGCATCCTTCCACCTGATCGGCCAGGAAAAAAGCGGGTTATTATCTATGGGAAAATCAGGATGGTAGTGCCATTCCCGTGATGCTGTACTGGATTTGCTTTCAGGCATGGTGCACCTCAATAAACCACGGTTAAACCCTGACACCAATTTATGTTGCTGTTCAAGTTGAAAATGGCCGATGGAATAATTTTCTACTATCGTCAGCCGCACAGGAATATGGTTAATTGCAGCTGGCACTGTTTGCAGCACCCGCAAACTGTGCCATCGTCATCCGGCATCTTCGTTTCGGATGGCGGGTTTCTTTCAGGGGTGGTTCATGTTGGGGCCTGGGTTGATATCAAGATTAGTGCCATGGGGTTTTATCTTTTTTGCAGGGACGGGATGGGGGCTTTCCTTTTCGCTCGGTAAAATCGTTGTCGAAGCCGGTTTGGCGCCTGTTGGGATAACCCTGTTTCAAGCCATTATATCAACCGTTCTGCGTTACATTGTCAGCCTGCTGCGTGGGCGATCCTTAAAATCGATCATCACCAATATCAGATTTGTCATTGTGGTTGCACTGCTTGCTACGGTGATCCCCGGGCCGATCCTTTATCGTGCAGCCGATCATCTGCAGGCCGGTGTTCTGGCCATCACTATTGCGTTCATTCCCATGATCACCTACGGCATCTCAATCCCCATCGGCTTTGAGAAATTCGATTGGAACCGGGTTGCGGGGCTGGTGATGGGCGTGATCGCGATCCTGCTGATATCGCTGCCCGAGAACAGCCTTCCTGACAGGTCGGCCATCCCCTGGATTCTTTTCGCTATGATTTCCGTCCTTTGCTACACGACGGAGAACATCATCCTGGCTGTTCAGTCAGCGGTAACACTGGGTCCGATCCGGCTTGCGCTGGGGATGAATGCCGTAGCTGTCATCATACTCAGCCCCTTCGTTTACTGGACGGATACTTTTGTCTGGCCGAGCTCTTCGCTGACGGGAATTGATCTCATTCTGATCGGGCTCGGAGTGATTTCGGTGATGGCCTATACGATGTTTATTCATGCCGTGAGCCGCTATGGGCCGGTTTTTGCCAGCCAGACAGGCTATATTGTCACCCTTACCGGCGTGCTCTGGGGGATGGTTATTTTCGGTGAAAGCCATTCGCTCTGGGTCTGGGGTGCGCTAGTTGCAATGATGGCCGGCCTGGCGCTGGTCAAACCCGCGAAGGTTAAGGAAGTCGGGAGCTGAACGTGTTCAGGCCGGGGAGGAGATAGCGGGGCGCCCCTTGCGTCATCCGGTGCTGCCTTTTAGAGTGCTTGGTACTGGCAATTTGCCGAAAAAAGGAAAGATCAATGAGCCATCGCCCCGTTCCGGCATCATCACCGCGCCTGCGCCGCTCATTGCTGGCGGTTCCCGCATCATCGATGAAGATGATGCAGAAGGCGGCGGGGAGCGATGCCGATGCTGTCTTCCTTGATTTGGAAGATGCCGTCGCCGCCCCGGAAAAGGAAGAGGCGCGCCGCCTTGCCGTTACTGCCCTGAAAGAACTCGACTGGCGCGGGTCCGGCAAGACCATCACCCTTCGCGTCAACGGCCTTGATACGATCTGGACTATTGCTGACCTCGTCACCGTCGTGAGCGAAGCAGGGGCAGAACTTGATACGATCATAATCCCGAAGCTTGGCGGGCCGGAAGACCTTTATACGGTCGATACCATCGTCACCCAGCTGGCCGGGGCAGGCGGATTTGCGCCCCCCGCGCTCGAAGGGCTGATCGAAACGGCCGCCGGGGTGAGCAATCTTGACGCCATTGCCCGATACAACAGCGAGATCGGATCGCCGCGTCTTGAAGCGCTGCATTTCGGGGCCGGGGATTATGCTGCAAGTGTTTCCGCCCGGACCGTCGAGATAGGCGGTCTTAACCCTGATTATCCGGGGGACCAGTTTCATTTCGCACTCTCACGCATTGTAGCCGCCTGCCGTGCCAACGGGATCGTACCGATGGATTGCGCCTATGCCGACTTCAACGACCCTGATGGGTATGTCGCTGCCGCCAGGCGTGCTGCCGCGATCGGCATGAACGGTAAATGGGCAATCCACCCCTCGCAGATTGAACTGGCCAATGCGGAATTCTCGCCGACGAAGGAAGAGGTGAGCCGCGCCCGCGCCATTCTTGAGGCCCTCAACGCCGCCGCTGCGGAAGGCCTGGGAGCGGTACGCTATGAAGGGAAAATGATTGACGCTGCCAATGAAAGAATGGTGCGCGCAATCCTCGCCCTTGATGAGCAGATCAATCGGCGAAAGTGATCTCGGATGGAAAGCCTGAGGTTCACATGACAAGATGCCGAGCCGTGATGCCATGAGCGATGATCTGGCGGCAAAAGCGCGCAAGGCATTTGATGCGGCACTTACCGCAGCGGCTCCGGGACGGGTGATGGCGCCGGCGCTGGCCGCACTTCCCAACCCCCCCGATGCCATCCTTGCCATCGGTAAGGCCGGATGCGCTATGGCGCGTGCATGCCGGGATCATGGGCTCAATGCGCCGGGGCTGATCATCACCAATGCTGAAAATGCGCATCATGTGGACGGCTTTGAATTAATCGAAGGCGGCCACCCCCTTCCGGATCAGGGCAGTCTTGCCGGCGCCGGCGCGGCCATGGAACTTGCCCGCAGGATGGAAGGAGGCGAACATCTGCTGGTGCTGCTTTCAGGGGGCGGGTCGGCATTGATGGCCGAGCCCATCGGCAACCTTGGCCTCAGTCACAAACGCATGATGAACGAATCCCTCCTGGCCAGCGGTCTTGATATCCACCGCATGAACGCTGTCCGGCGGCTTTTTTCCGCCGTAAAGGGAGGACGTCTGGCGGCGCTGGCGGCTCCGGCAAAGGTGACCCAATGGGTGCTCTCGGATGTCCCGGGCGATCATTTGGAATCCATCGCCAGCGGTCCTTTTGCCCCTGACCCCTGGCCCCTCGAAGAAGCCTGCGCATATGTGATCGAGGCCGGGATCGACCGCTTTGACTGGGCCCGGGATGTGCTTGCGGCCATGAAGAAAGGAGAGTTGCAGCAACCGCTCCGTCCCAGCGATTCCGTTTTTGATCATATTGAAAGCCGGATTCTGGCGAGCAATGCCATCTGCGTTGAGGCCGCCGGGCAAAATCTGGGCGGGGATATCCACACTTTGCCGGAGTTGTCAGGCGATGCGGTTGAGATGGGCCGGTTGCTGGCCCGCCATGTTCTCGCAGCACAGAACCATCCTTATGTTGCCGCTACAGGCGGTGAGACCACCGTCTGCTTGCCTGCCGGGCACGGGCTGGGAGGCAGATCGCAGGCTCTGGCTTTGTCATTTATGCTGGCGATGCCGGAGGAGGCCGGGTTCAACTGGGTTCTGCTTGCCGCCGGTACCGATGGCCGCGATGGGCCGACCGATGCGGCAGGAGGGCTTGTCAGCAGTGCGATGACCTTTGAGCGCAAGTATGCCGAAGCGGCACTTAAAGCCCATGACAGTTATACGTTTCTTGATTCCATAGGTGCGTTATTGCGTTGTCCGCCGACCGGCACGAACCTTGGTGATATTGTGGTCATCATTACCGCTGATACAACTTAAAGGCTATGTATCTTATGTTTTCGGACGGGTTTGGTTGTATGCCTCATGCATGTGAAAATTCGTATTTTCATGAGTCCCAACACCCCTCTGATGGTCCTGATTACAGGAGGCATCCGGGGAGGGGCGATTTAGAAATGTCGTCGATTGATGACATTTTATATTTATCGGCGTTCAGTGACATTTTGGACTTGTCGTCGTTCGGTAACATGTGTATATTATCGCCGTTCAACGACATATGGATAGAGTCATGCAGATCAGAACTCCAGTAGACCTTGGCTTGGTCATTCGCGACAGACGCCGCAAGCTCCAGCTAAGCCAAGCCGCTCTCGCTCGCAAAGTGGGTGTCGGACGGCAATGGGTCGTGGGCATTGAGCACGGTAAACCCCGAGCCGAGCTCGGATTGGTGCTACGCACCCTCTCGGCTCTCGGCCTGTCCTTCAGGATCGATGCCGGTGATAGCCTTCCTGCTTCGAGCGATGACATCACCCCCATCGACATAGACGCCGTCGTGAACGCCGCCAAGAGAGGCCGAAAATGACCAAGGTTCTTGTCGTCATCGCCGATCACCAGATCATGGGTGAGATCCAATGCGATCAGCGCGGCCGCCTCACGCTCGTCTACAACGATCACTGGCGCTCCATGGATGCGGCCTATCCGCTGTCTCTCTCGATGCCGCTCGTGGTTGCGGAGCATAAACACGTCAAGATCGAGCCTTGGCTGTGGGGATTGCTACCCGACAACGAAGCTGTCCTGACCCGGTGGGGGCAACGCTTCCACGTATCGCCTCGCAACGCATTCGCTCTGCTCGGTGCTGTCGGCGAGGACTGCGCTGGTGCCGTTCAACTGGTACGCCCCGACCGGGTCGACGAGATCCTCCGGGACGACAGCCAGCAAGTTGAATGGCTGACCGAAGCCGATATCGCCGAACGCCTGCGCACGCTCGGGAAAGACCAAGCAGCGTGGCGTGCTGCGCGCGACACGGGACAATTCAGCCTCGCAGGCGCGCAACCGAAGACAGCACTCCTCTACGACGGCCAACGTTGGGGTGTGCCCTATGGTCCAACCCCGACCACTCATATCCTCAAGCCGCCCATTGATGGATTCGACGGTCACGCCGAAAACGAACATCTGTGCCTCACGCTGGCACGCATTCTCGAATTGCCTGCCGCTGCATCCGAAGTACTCAAGTTCGAGGATGAGGTCGCGATCGTCGTAGAGCGATACGACCGTGACCGCAGCATCAATACGATCCGGCGCCTTCACCAAGAGGACCTATGTCAGGTTCTCGGGCTTCCTCCGACGAAAAAATACCAAAACGAGGGTGGCCCTGGATGCGCGGAAATATCCGAGGCGATCCGTATGCATTCGGGCAAACCGGATGAAGATGTCTGGACCTTCGCGCGCGCAATCATGTTGAACTGGATCATCGGCGGAACCGATGCGCACTCGAAGAACTACTCAATGCTGATTGGCGCCGGAGGACGGGCCCGCCTGGCCCCGCTCTACGACGTGGCCAGCATACTGCCCTACGATTCCAATCCAAGAAAGCTGAAAATGGCGAACAAGATCGGTGGCAAGTACCGGCTTGAGGACGTTTACGTGCGCCACTGGGCAAAATTCGCGTCAGAAGTGCGCCTCTCGCCCGCCGAAGTCTTGGACATGGGAATATCCATGGCCAATACGATACCGACTGCCTTTGCCCAGGCCGCTACTGAAGCCAAGACCAGTGGACTCGATCATTCGATCATCACTCGGATGGCAAATGCACTGAACAATCGCTCAGAGCAATGCGCCCGCATCCTCAGTGCTGCACTGAACTGACCAACGACTAAGGTAATGCTCGTTGTTTTTCTGCATGCCTTCAGCTTCTAGTTCTTTAAAAATAATGCGAAGCACCCCTTTTGCCTTCAACGCGTCACTGAGCTGTAATACGTTCCA
>JBAJNM010000067.1 GCA_036881865.1 Parvularculales bacterium
CCGCTCCACCACCTATTCTGTCATCATCCCCATGACCGTATATTTTATCATTCCCCGGCCCACCTACAATAGTATCCATTCTGCTTGAACCGTGAAAAACAATTAACCGTTCAATATTCTTTACGAAATGGTACTCATCATCCTTGTCATATTCAGAGTCGCCACTTTCATCACCATCCAAATTCACCCAAATGCGGTGAAAATATCCATCATATCCTGGTTCCGAAGAGTCAATGACTGAATCCCATGACTGTGTAAATTTATTGTATTTCCAGCGTGTAATTTCATTCAGATCAATACTAATTTTATTTGTATTTCCATTCGGATTGCTTTGGTTAAAATACAATGCATCGTTCACACCCCCTCCGCCATCAATAACATCATTTCCTTCACCGATTGTTATATGGAACGTATCATCCCCAGCACCGCCCGTGATCCAATCATCGCCACCATTACCATAGATGGTATCCTGTCCAGCAGCTCCTTTTATAACATCATTGCCAGACCCTCCTTTTAATGTTTTCGGAGAAGTTGGAGTGCTATCTGAACAAATAACTAGATCTAGTGAAGAAGATGTATTATCAAGAACATTAGTCTCACTCGCACCATGTATGGTTATTCCAAAAGAACGGTTTACAGTTTCCCTATATACCCAACGAAGTCCT
Source organism: Parvularculales bacterium (assembly GCA_036881865.1). Classification (NCBI taxonomy): domain Bacteria; kingdom Pseudomonadati; phylum Pseudomonadota; class Alphaproteobacteria; order Parvularculales; species Parvularculales bacterium. The sequence goes on from JBAJNM010000067.1 coordinate 666, forward strand.
TCAACATCAAAATTTGTAAAATAGACAGTGACCCATTCCGTTAATGTTTCACCACTATTTCGGGCTTGGACCATACTATTATTATTATCCAATTCATACGACCAGTTACCATCCAAATTCATCGTAAGAGTGCCATATTCAAGTTCCACATCTGTATTATCTTCCAAGATCTTCCGAATTTTAATATCGTCAGATGGAGACCTAACAACAAGCGTGTATCCGGTCTTCGTAGAATTTTTAAAAGCCACCCGACCTGAAGGGTCACGAACCGTATTATCCTCATATGCAACACTGGCACCTGTGATGCCGATGGGGTGATCAATTACATCAAAATGAGAAATTGTGAGTGCGGGAAAATTCTTAAGAATCATAAGATCAGAATCAATTTCACCTCTCTTATCGACGATAACTGTATCATTTAACCTCTGAATAATGTTAATATCGGCTGCTTCCATTAAGGCATCCAACAAATCATAATCATCATCATTCTTGGCGGTAACATCAGCCCGAAGACGAGCCAAACCACCATCTATATACAATCGGATTTCATCGTTTCCACCTTTTGCAGTTCCATTAAATGTGGCTTTACCAGAAGTATTGTTAGAACTGAAATCGTAGATAATATCAACATTTTCGCCATTCTTAGCATAAGCACCTTGATATAGGACAAAGAAGTCATCATCCCTACCACCTCTAACTTCATCTCTGCCTGCTCCGCCAGTTAACGTGTCGGAGCCTCTGCCTCCAGCAAGTAAATCATCACCACCACGAGCAACAATCACATCATCTCCACCAGACATGATAAATTTGTCATCTCCATCAGCGCCTAACAGATAGTTGTTGTTTGTTTTTTCGTCTACAATATGAAAGTTTTCGAAATTTGTAATACTCGTATGATGGTCAGTTTCATCTAGACGGTAATTATAATTTCTATCAATATAAATGCGAATGTAATCATTTATTGAATGTGAAGTGCTTTTCTCCCAACTACCGTTATCGTTTAACGTCCACCTTATTTTCATCAAATAATCTATAATGCCGCCCCCTGAGTTATGCCTGTAGTAAGTATCGTTTCCGTCTCCACCATCAAAAATATTGTTCCTAACATCGTTAGTGCGAATTATATCATCTCCATCACTACCTGTGATGTGGTTGAAAACATTTCCTCTACCGCCCCAAACATCCAATTGGTCAAAGCGATAAATGTAGTCAAACTCATCTCGGGTATTGTCGTAACCATCATTGTCCAAATCATACCAGACCCGAATATGTGTAAAAGTTTTATCATAATCGCTTTTTGAAGGGTCTGATGACACCCATGTTGAACCAGAATACTTCCACCTGGTATTATCCTCTAGATTCAGCTGAAGAGAGTAATAACTTGATGGTCTACCTGTTTGAGTTGAGACATATGTGTCATCACCAACCCCGCCATCCAGCACATCGGTTCCCCCGTATGCATTTATTTTGTCATTGCCTTCACCAGTTGTAATAGTATCATTTTTGCTTGAACCGTTTATGTTTACTTTTTCAATATTTCTGACATAGAAAAATCTATCTTTCGTTTCAGCATTAGTATCAGCTTCACTCATACCTACTTTGTCATGGTCTGCATCAACCCACACCCTTAAATAATCTGACTGTTCATAATCGTCATCACCAGGTGAAGCTGATTCCCAATCTTGAGTAAAATTATTATATCTCCATCTTATCTTTGTACCGTCATCATCTAGGTCAAAATGAATCGCTGCATCAGTTACAAAATCTGTGTGTGTATTTGAATTTTCGTTGTATTGAATGTTGAACATTAATTCATTATTACCAGTCCCACCGTCTATGACGACTTCATACCCATGGACTCCACCATCACGAACATCTACGTAAAATACATCGTGACCACCTTCACCAAAGAGCCAATCATCACCCCCATTGCCATGAAAGATATTACTAGCCTCCGTACCGTTCATAACATCACTGCCGGGTCCTCCTTGAACGTGTTCATTATGACCAAACAAAACATCACTTGTGATATTGTAAGATGAATCTATTGACGTTGTAGGTGGGTTTTGATAATCCGTCTGATCGTTTGCACCATGAAGAGTAATATTGACTGTATCTACAGCATCCTCATCTGATTCTGTACTCGTAACATGCCTATAAAAGAATGTAATGCATTCTTGTAAATCCGATTGCCCACTGTTTTTTGCATTCACAGCACTGTTTGCATTATCGAGTTCATATGACCATTCACCAGTTGATTTCACAACCAGCCGTCCGTAATTTAAATCAATGCCCTCTGCGGTACCATCTGTAGCACCGTCACTATTATCAATTTTTTCAATATGAATTTCACCTGCTAGATCTGTCCATCTAATATAAAGTTCATAGCCTGTACTGCTTTGAAGAAGGTCGCCAGTAACAAAAGTTAAATTCGCCTTTCCTTGAGGATTACGAAACTCATTATCCTCGTAAGCATGTTTTGTCCTAGAGTCCAAAGTAATACGATGATGTCTAGTAGATGGCGTGCTAATTGTTGGTGTAGTTGCCGACATAATAAAAATATCCTCCCCAATGAATGAGTTACAAATCACTTGAAGTATTTACTTTCATAAAAGATAGATATTTTGTCAATTATTTAAGGAAAATTTTCTATTATCCACAATATCTGCCAATTATTCAGGTTTTTGGCCATATAACAGCACATATTACACTTATTTTTATCCAATATTTAGTTCCACCCCATATGTTTCGTCACATTGACATGGGTTTCTGAGCAAGTATACAGTGAGAAGACTAAACAACATCAATCTGGATATGATCTTCGCCTCCGAGGGCGGCTTTCAATGAATGCGCATCAGTGATGGAAGCGGCGGCGATGGCTTCGGTGAACTGTATATCGAGCCCGTCAGTGCTGTTTCCGGTCATGCGCAATTCAATCTCATCGCTATCGGGCTTTGTTGCCGTCAGCATGCTCGCAAAGACGGCAAAGAAATCTGCCAGCGCCCCGGCAACCTCAAGGATCAGCGTGTCTACCCCGATTTCGAAATCGGTGATCGTATCAAGACCCTTGCCCGTGCCGAACTGGGCGACGAAGACATCCCTGCCGCCGCCGCCTGTGTAGGTGTCATCGCCCCCGCCGCCTTCAAGCCTGTTATGGTCGCGGTTCCCCGTAAGCGCGTCATCATGGGGGGAGCCGATAAGGTTCTCGATGCTGGTCAGGGTGTCCCCCGAGGAATGGTCGCCTGAAACGTTGGTTGTCGCCTGAATGCCGCCTGCACGGGTGAGATCGACGCTGACTCCAGCTTCCGACAGGCTGTAGCTTGCGGTGTCACTGCCGAAGCGCCCGTCGAGGATATCGGCTCCGGCAAGACCCTCAAGGATATTATCGGCATCATTGCCCCTGATAATGTCTGCATGTTTGGTGCCGATGACGTTTTCAATGACAACATTGTAGGCGATCACGAAGTTCCAGTTATGGTCGGTGGTGGCTATCTTCGATCGCGCCCCGGCGGTCATCTCAAGATCAACACCGGCCTTGAAGTCCGGGTTATTGAAATTGAAGAGGTCCACACCGCCCATGTCATAGATGATTTCATAGGCCTGGATGCTATCGGTGTAGTCATAGACCGTATCAACGCTGCGGGTTGTTGTATTGACCCCATAGACCCGCTGCAGGGATTCAATGTCGTGAAGCTGCGGCATTATGGGAAAGCGTTGTTCATTCTCCCCGAAATCAAGCCCGCTGACATAGGCCATCACCGAATTCTCAAAGACAGCCATATCGGACGTGGCAAGGGGCGGGCCTTCATTGCCCTGTTGCAGACCGGGATGGGACAGACCAAGACCATGCAAAATTTCATGGAGATAGACTTCCCTGACCCGCTCATAACTCCACCCCGGTTCGGTTAAAGACAGGCTCGTGATATGACTGATGGGTCTGCCAAAATAGTCGTCGAAGGATTGTGCAACACCGAGAAGGGTAATCGTTCCCGGTTGAACCTTTATACTGGAAAAAACAAGATCAGAGGTAGAGATGTTTAGCTCTCTCTCCTCGATAAATTTCATATTGATCACATCTTCGATGCTGTCGAAGACATCCCTGATAATGTCATTGTCTGCCTGAAGTTGCAGGACATCGATCCTATCAGGTCTGCCGTAAACTGCTGTGACTCTGTCCAGATCGGCCTGGCTATCCGCAAAACTGTAGGTGATGACGAGCGGGCCATCGGGATCATTGTTATCTAAAGTGGATATGGTATTTCCAACATTCCAGACTTGTCTCGCATTGACGACGGTGATGTCACCGGACTTAATGATCGGTCCGTTCCCGACTACTGGGTTTCCGCCCCTGTGCGAATTTAACGTGTACTCGATCTCCACCATGTTGCCGTTAACCAGTTTTGCCGTATAACTGGAATAGCTTCCATTGAGCCGTTGATCACTGGTGACTAGAACCCCTTCCTGATCACTGACCTGTCCCGATGCGCCATCCTCAAAATAGGCCGTGACTACTGTTTTGTAATTCTGATCTATGAGCCTTGTGTTGACCGTGTTGTAATCAAGACGGAGGATGTGCTGTTCGAGATTTGGGGTGAGGTCGGCATCCGTTGAATTGAGCAAATCCACAAGAGATTCCTTCAGCAGGACCTCCCACTGGTCATCTGTCAGCAGGGATGACTCGGGCCTCTGGTTAAAGGCAATCATATACTCAACCAGATGATCGCCTTTTTCCCCAATTCTCGAGCGGTCTGCATTTCTTGGTATTTTATTCACAGTCGCGACCGAAATATCGTCATCTGCCGGTTGTGACGCATCGGATCGGTATTTGACAGTCGTCCCGTCCAGATAGACGCCTGTCTCGCCCGCATTCAGTGCTTCCCTGATTTTGATATATTCATGGTCGGGATCGAAGTATCCTTCATCAGGGCTGTTCCGCCTAAACTGCTCCACCACACGAAAATACAATGTCCCGCCGGCGACCGTGTAGCCGTCAGGGTCAACAATTTCGACATTGTCATTCGGCGTTAAGTCATAGGGCTCGATATCCCCGAGTTTCTCGATGACATGGATTTCATCACCAGCTTTAGGAGGAAGTCGTCCGGGCCGTCGATCTGCAGGGATAAGCCTGTCATACTCCTGCAGGGTGATCGTATAGGCAAATTTGAATTTATCGACATTGTCCCGATAGATTGTCCTGCCGCCGAAATTGACAATCTGCAGAGGGTCATCGACGGGATCGACGGTGATCGAAATCTCCTCGGTGGTGGTCCGCCCCCCGGCCTCAATCCTGATCGTGAGCATGTCCTCGCCGTTGTAATCCGCATCCGGCAAATAAAGCAGCCCTTCGAGCAGGGCGTTCAGGTCATGGGCGTCGATATGGGTGAAGGTGAGCGCATGCGTGCCGGTCTCTGTGTCGGCCTCGCTTCTAATCCGGTATCCTCTGCCATCTGTGCCTGAATCAGCATCGGCGAGCTGATGTCCTGTAGACAGGGTGCCGCTCGTGACCGATATGACCACTTCGGGTATCCTCAGATCCCCCGTACCTGATACCGAGATTGCATTTTCCCCCCCCGCCTGGCTAAACTCAAGCAAACCGTCCTCATCCACACTGACAGTGGTGCTACCGGTAGGTGACGCAATAGCGGGTTCGGGGGAGATGCCGTTGATGATGAAGACCAGCTTTTGCGGGGCGGATTGAGCGCTGGCCGCATCGCCGCTGCTGTCCGTTACCGAGATCGTAAAAATGTCGGATTGACTTGTACTCGCATCAAGCTTTTCGATCTCCGCCTCATCGCGGATATAGGCATAGCTGCCGTCAGTTCCGGCGGTATTGAAATACAGATCCCCGTAAGTGCCCTCAACACGATGGGTGTAATTATGTCCGCCTGCGGTGAAATGCGTGCCTGTATCAGGGGTCATGGCGCTTTCGGCCCCGAAAGTGTGGGTGTCCGCCGTATCGTCATCGGCTTGGGTAAGGCGGCCTACAAGGGTGCCAAAATCAACCGTGGAGCCGGTGGCGGCGGTCATGTCACCGGCAATATCGGTGATATTCGCTGCAATGAAATCACCCTTTGCATCGGGCTGAACAGGCCTGGTGCTGGACGGGGTGCCGGCCTCAACGCCGATTGAGGGGCGGTGATTGGCATCGGTTACCGTGACGGTGATGGGGGTGGTCCGGACGGTGAAATCCTCCTCAAGCTGCACGCGTACAGTGAGCATCGGTTCGGTTTCATGGTTGAGGAAAACCCCGGGAGACAGCCTGAGCCAGATATCAACGGTTGTGCTATCGGTTTCAAAGTCAAACAGCCCGGCATCGTCCCCTGTAAGTTCGAGCATCCCGAAGCTGCCGCCATCGGGGTCGGTGATATTGATCCTGCCGATCCTGATCCCCGCTGCGGTATCCTCGTTCTCGGCAACCGAGGTGTCGGCACCCTGATCAAGGGCGAGCGCCGTTGCAAGCCCGTCCCTGACGCCGTTGATGGTGAAGATCAGGTTTTTCGGCTCGGACTCAAAATGGTCATCGGATCCGGGTTTGTTGATCCCGCTATTGTCACGCGCCGTGACCACAAATATGTCCTCCTCGGTATCCCCGGCGCTGAGTTTGCCGACTTCGGCCTCATCCCACTTATAATAGTAACTGCCGGCATTATTGCCTGCGGCATTTAAATACAACTCGCCATAAGTGCCCTCAACGCGATGGGTAAAAGTGAGCCCATCGACAGTGAAGTGGCTACCGGTATCAGGAGTGGTCGCGCCAACTGCCGCGAAAGTGTGAATGTCTCCCCTGTCATCCAGAACGTTGAAGCTGCCGCGCTGCACACCGGTAAAGGCCGAACTCCCGCTGGTCGCAATATCGGTGATGATCCCTCCGGGGAGAGGACGCAAAACGGGCCTGTTATTGACCCCTGTGATGTCGACGGTGATGGTGACGGTATTCGAATACAGGTCACCATCATCATAGACGATCACCTCAAGCCGGTCCTGGGCCGTCGCGCCTTTCGGCAGCACCATGGTCTTGGGTTCAGTATGATCCACCACATAGGCCCATGTTGCGGTGCCGTCGCTGGCATGTCGGGTTATCGAATAACTTCCATAAACCCCCTTAACAGTCTCCGTCTCACCGGCGTCGACGGAGATGACGTTGTATGCCGCTTCACCGGGGCTGGGTTCGGTGACCCCATAGAGTGTCAGGGCACCCGGAAGGTCATCAGGGTCATTTAAACTGATAATTCCGTTTAAACTCTGACTGCTGGTTCTGACCGTAGGCGGATCATTAACACTGATCGTTAAACTGACCGAGATAGGTGCCCCAGTGCGTGGCGGATTTCCATCATCGGTTGGTGTGACCATCAGGGTGATCACCCCGGGGGCGAATGTCGCCGTGTCCTTGATGCGAAGGCTGCCGCCTACAACCTCAAAACGGTTGTCATCCACGGTGAAACTCACCGTATCCCCGTCGGCATCGCTTCCGTCAATGAGATAGCCCGTTGCCGTCGCTGCAGTGATTTGACCCGCGGTCAGCGTGACCTGTGTGCCCGATCTTGTGGCTTCAGGGTCATTCTCGTTTACATTCACGACGGTAATCGTGATATTCCCCGATGGCGCACTGAAAAGGTCCATATCGTCCTTCACCTTGACCGTCAGGGTGAAGGGTCCGTCCTCGCCGGGGTTCTCAAAATCGAGGGACGCCTTCGGCCTGATCCCGAAATGGCGGGGCGTTGCAAGCGCCGCGATTTCGAACAGAGTAGCCCCGCCCCCTTCTATCGTGAAATCGGATGCGACAAACTCCCCTTGTGCGGCATCGCGATCGTTTGCGGTGAACGTGATCCCGGGGATCAGCGCCGGGGGCGCATTCTCGGTGACACTCCCCTGTGCCGTGACCCCGCCGCCGATAAAGCTGACGGTGGGGGCATCGGCGACATCCCCGATATTGATGGAAACCACGAGCGGCTCGCCGGCCCGCTGAGGGCTGCCGTCATCCATCGGCGTGATGTTGAACGTGATCTGGCCGGGAGTGAACGTCGCCGTGTCTTTCAACCGGAGGTTTCTGCCCACAACCTCAAACCGGCCATCGCTGACGATGAAACTCACCGCATCCCCGTCGGCATCGCTCCCGTCAATGCGATAACCCGTTTCCGTGCCCGCCGGGATCTCGCCCTCATTCAGCGTGACCTGCGCGCCATCCCGCATGGCAGTTGGGTCATTGTCATTGATATTCACGACGGTGACTGTGATTTCCCCTGATGGCGCACTGAAAAGATCCGCGTCGTCCTTGACCCTGACCGTCAGGGTGAAAGGCCCTTGGTGATCTGAATTTTCATAATCAAAAACCGATTTCTGCCTGATCCCGAACTCGCCGGACGCAGGAGCCGCCACAACCTCGAACAACGAAGCCCCGCCCCCCTCAATCGTGAAATCGGATGCGATAAACTCCCCTTGAGCAGCATCGCGGTCGGATGCGGTAAACCTGATCCCCGGGATCAGGGCCGGGGCCGCATTCTCGGTGACGCTCCCCTGTGCCGTTATCCCGCCCCCGATGAAACTGACACTCGGAGCATCGGGGGCATCCGTGATCGTAACCGCCACCGATACGGGCGTGCCGGTCAGCGGGTTCCCCGGGCTCGGCCCGTTATCCTTCGGCGTCACATCGAAGGTGACGGTCCCGGGCCCAAACGTTTGCGTGCCGTTCACGACAAGCGTGTCGATGCCGTTGATGCTGTCAACCCTGAAACGGGAATCCCCAACCTCAAAGATGACATCATCGCCATCGCCATCACTCGGGATGAAGGTCAGTGTCCCCACCGCCGTGCCATCGGTGTATTCCCCTTCATCCAGTCCGGCCACACCTGACGCTGTGGCACTGGGGGTGTTGTCATTGATATTATTCACATTCACGATGATAAGATCAGTAACAACCTTTGGGTCTTCCCGGAGATGAATGCGAACACTCAGTACCGCTACGGTTTCATGATCGAATGATAAACCTTCCTTGAGTCTGAGTTCCCATATGCCTTCGCCATTAGTGAGTTCAAACGATGCATGATCATCATCCCTGACCAACTCAAGCGTCCCGAAATTGCCCCGGTCGTCATCAGTGATGACAATTGTGCCGATAGCCACCCCGTTGCCTGATATGTTCGTATTTTCGCTTATCGAAGGGGTAATCTGTATCAATTTAATTGCCGTCGCAAAGTCATCATTAGCCATCACGGTAATGCTAAATGATCTTGATTGACTATCTCCACTTACCCTGTAGCTGAATTCTGCTTGATAGGTTGATGCTGCCTGAGCAGGCACGAATTTAAGCGTTTCAACACTTGCTGCTGGTATAGTCTCGCCGTCATTCACCCTGTTTCCATTAAGTTCAAGCCTGCCATGCTCGGGGTCGGGAACAGATACGATCGTAACGGGAACAGGAACATTGGCACTGTCAAAACCAAAATCGTTGGCTTTGAAGGAGTATGTTCCTCCTTCTGTGGTGTCAAGCCCTGTCACAACAGGTCTTCCACCACCGCCCCCGCCGCAGGAGGCGAGCGCAACACCCGAGAGTGTCCAGACAATCACCGAAGCGGATGATGACCCTGAAACACTTGGTTTCATCAATGCGGAATGATTTCTTGATAAATCAAGATGGTTTTTCAACTCATTAGGCATTCGGTCTTATACCATAAATGTTAAAGTCGAAGCATATAATTGGAGATTTCTGCGGATCTTGTAAGTCGACCTCTATATGCCTAGCCTGATCATACCGCAATTCGAATTTCGGACAACTACGGACACCAATGAAGTTCTTGGGGCCGGATTTGAATTAATAAAAACAATATAAAACAATTTTCGTTAAGATAAATAACATCACCACCGTTCACTGATGGCAGCATCGAGGCCCTCGCGGTGCCATACAGAAGCGCCGTATTAACGGGGGGTAAAATCGCCGGAGTTTCGATATCGCGCTCTGTGCGTTCCTAGGGGCTCCTGAAGCCTCACTCCTGACGTAGTTACCTCCACCAACACTCGTTGAGCATCTCTGATGCGAATAAGATTTTGCGCCCGAAAACCGCGTAAGCGGGTTTCGGGGGAAAAACAGGGGGGAATGTGTATCACATTTCCATACCCTGCCCTTCTATCGTATTTGCGAAAGTTGGCGAAAGTTGTCGGGAGATTATTGGAAGTTGGCGAATCTTGGCGAAAGTTGGCAAAAGTTGGCGGCGGTAGCTGAATATGGCCGAAAAGGAGATGGTCAGCGGAAATATATTATTAGATTAACTGAGTCTCGCCTGTTCTTTCAATTCGTCAAGATAATCCGCCCATCCCTGCATCATCTCTCGGCGGCCATCAAGAAATGCAGTCCGGTTATAGGCTCGCCCATGCGCTTCTCTTACATTATGAGCAAGCTGCATTTCTATCCACTCGACCCTATATCCAAGTTTCTCATCAAGTAATGTCCGAGCCAACGCCCTGAACCCGTGTCCACTCATTTTTTCCTTAGGATATCCCATCGTCCTTAAAGCCGTCAGAACGGCATTGTCGCTCATCGGTCTTTCAATTGTTCTGGCACTTGGTAAGACATAGCGCCTATCGCCGGTGAATATTCTAACAGACCGAAGCACATCCATCGCTTGCCTGCTAAGCGGCACGATATGGCCCTCGCGCATCTTCATCTTTTCAGCCGGAATCACCCACTGCTCCTTATCCCAGTCAATCTCGCTCCATTCGGCATGACGCAACTCGCCTGGACGCACAAAAACTAATGGTGCGAGCTTTAGGGCCGAGCTCACTTCAGCGGTCCCCTGATAGCCTTCTATTGCCAGCATCAGCCGCCCTGCTTCTTTGGGGTCAATGATCGCTGCACGGTGCTTTGTTTTCGATGCTTTAAATCGGCCTTGGAGTGCCTGTGTGGGATCGGCATCGCAATGACCCAGGATCATTCCATGGCGAAAAACTTGTCCTGCGACCTGTTTGGCGCGGCGGGCAGTTTCAACTTTGCCTTGTTTTTCGATATTTTTAAGTATCTCTAGAAGTTTCGCCGGCTCTCCCGCGAGATCCCTGATTGGCCTTTGACCGATCCAGCGGTAGAGGTTTCTCCTCAACATCCCGCGAACTTTTTCCTGATGGTTTTCACCCCAATTATGCTTCTCGCTTTCAAACCAACTATCACCAACGACCTCAAATGTATTATCGATGCTTTTATTATTATCCTGTTTGTCTTTCTTCCGCTTCTCGCTGGGGTCCACGCCCTCATGGAGAAGTTTCCGGGCATCATCTCTATGCTTACGGGCTTCTATCATCGTTACAAACTCAAAAGAACCAAAGGAGATAAGCTTTTCCTTCCCCTCAAAACGATATCTGAAACGCCAGCCTTTACTGCCAGTTTGCGCAACTTCCAGATACAATCCGCCGCCATCAGACAGTTTTCTGGCTTTGCCATCCCCTTTCGGCTTGGCATTATGAATTTCAATATTTGTTAATTTATTTAAAGCCATTGTTTTATCCTCGGTGTGACTATCGGAAGTCTTGGAACAGCCCTTTACTTTCGGTGGCCATACGGGATTTTCCGCTAGACAGTGATTGGAAATAATTCTTATTTTTCTGATATTTAAGTCCATATTGAGGGTAGCTTCGATTAAGCTTCCTCAAACTACCCTCAATTTACCCTCATTTACTCCCAGATGTCAATGATGGCCTTTGAGCGTTTTTAACCGGTCAAACGTCTGTAAGACGCAGAAAACGGCCATTTATTGGCCGTTAGAAGCTTTAATGATTATTTAAGAAAGTGCTATTTGGTAGCGGAGGAGGGACTTGAACCCCCGACACGCGGATTATGATTCCGCTGCTCTAACCTGCTGAGCTACTCCGCCACTGTAAGAAACCCATTTTCTAGGCGATGCGACAGTAGTGGTCAAGCGCAAATCCCATCTGCCTCAAGCCATCGGCAATGCGATAGAGAATCGGCAAGTAACTCTCCAGCGGTGGCACCTCCATACACTGTACCTTGCCTTGATCATCACAATGGCGAACAAGAATTATTTTCTCAAAGCCGGAGATCGCTTCAAAGGCTTTGCATTCGTCGTCATCCATCGGCCCACCCTGCAGTTTGAGTTAATTCTTTGATTTCATTTTGATTTTTACTCAGGTAAGGCGGTCCGACTAGCGGAAGCTGCGGATGATTTCCACTGTCAGCGCTGACAGAGCCGGGCGGGTTGCGCGCAGGATTTCGCCGCGGTCAAAAACATCCGG
>JBAJNM010000068.1 GCA_036881865.1 Parvularculales bacterium
CAATCCGGATGGCGGAAGAGCCGGTGCCGGACCGGGCCGTGTTTTGCGGCATGGAGCTGCCGGAGCATACCGCCGCCATCCGCAACACTATCGCCAAGCGTCCGGCTTATAAAAAAGCCATGTCCATCAATTATGGTGCACTCATGGAGGTTCCCGATGGGGCCGCTTGAAGGCGTTAGTGTTCTTGATTTAACCAGCATGGTATCCGGCCCGATGGGGGCGATGATGCTGGCCGATCAGGGTGCCGAGGTCATCAAGGTAGAGCCGGTTCACGGTGAACAGTTACGCCACATGGCACCGCCGCATAATGGCGTTAATGCTCCGTTTTATTCATGCAACCGCGGCAAGAAATCTCTGGCCGTGGATCTGAAGTCCGACGAAGGAAAAGAAATCCTGATGAAGATGGTGGCCGGGGCGGATGTATTCATGCAGAACTTCCGCCCGGGGGCCATTGACCGCATGGGCTTTGGCGAAGAGGTGTTACGCGCCATCAACAAAAAACTGATTTATGTTTCCATCAGCGGTTTCGGCAATAAGGGCCCATACGCACAAAGCCGCGTTTATGACCCTGTCATCCAGGCGCTTTCGGGGGCAACCGATATTCAGGCAGACCGTGAATCGGGCCGCCCGCAAATGTTCCGCATCATAATTGCCGACAAGGTAACGGCCCTTACCCAGATGCAAGCCATAACGGCGGCGCTTTATGCGCGTGCGAACACCGGTCAGGGACAGCATGTCCGCCTCTCGATGCTGGATGCGATGCTGGCGTTTTTCTGGCCTGAAGGCATGTCCGGACTGGTTTTCGGAGAGCATGAGTTTGACGTGCGCAAACTGCAGGGCACGCAAGACCTCATCTATAAAGCCAAAGACCGCTACATCACCGCCGGGGCCATATCAGACTCCGAATGGAGCGGCATGTGCCGGGCGCTCAAGCGTGAAGACTGGCTGGATGATGAACGCTTTAATACGGCGGCCGGCCGGGTTGCCAATTCTCCGGAGCGCAAGAGGCTGACCGCTCTGGAAATTGAAAAATGGGACAGCGAGGAGATTCTTGCACGGTTTCAGGCAGAGGGTGTTCCCTGTGCGCCTCTGCTTGACCGTATGGAACTCATGGAACATGAGCAGATTCTGGCTAACGGGTCGATTGACCGCACGGTTTATGACGGCTTCGGGGAGGTGCGGCAGGCGCGTCCGGCGGCGCAGTTTGATAAAACGCCGAGCGGGATTGCGCGTCCCGCGCCAAAACTGGGCGAACATTCACGGGAAATTCTCACCGCACTGGGGTATGATGACGCAACCCGGCAAAGGTTCATTGATGAGGGGAAAGTGGGCGCCGCAACGGGATAAGATGACGTTATCCGGGCATTAAACCGGACATGTTATATGCAAAAATCCAGCATGTGGATTTTTGGCTTATATGCAAAAATCCAGCATGTGGATTTTTGGCTTATATGCAAAAATTTAGCATGTGGATTTTTGGCTTATATGCAAAAATTTAGCATGTGGATTTTTGGCTTATATGCAAAATCCAGCATGTGGATTGTTGGCTAAGGAGAATAAGGAGAGCGCAATGAGTACGAAACCCGTCTGTATGGTTTTAGGTGCCGGAGCCGGTATCGGCGGCAATGTCGCCAAGAAATTTGCATCGGAAGGCTATCATGCCGTTCTGGCGCGGCGCAGCGATAAAGAGGGATTAGACAGGCTGGTGAAAGACATCACCGACGCCGGCGGGGCGGCCAGCGGGCGCATGGTCAATGCCGTTGAGGACAATGCCATTGAAGATCTGATTGTTGATGTGGAAAAAAACATTGGCCCCATCGAGGTGATGATTTTCAATCTCGGCGCACAGTTCGGCAACCGCACGCTGGAAGAGACGCCCCTTAAACTTTTCGAACTAGGCTGGCGGATGACGAGTATGGCACTGTTCCGCGTGGCCAAGACGCTGGCCCCCATCATGGCCGAGCGGGGCGGCGGCAAGATTCTGGTTACCTCGGCGACCTCCGCCATGCGCGGTAATGCCGGGCAGCATGCCCATGCGGCGGCCATCGGCGGACGGCGGCTGTTATGCCAGTCGCTCAATGCCGAATTATCGGTTAAGGGTATTCACATTTGCCACATATATATAGATGCGGCGATTGAGGCCCCGGACACGCTGGGCAAGTTGCTGGGACCGGAACAGTTCGAGAAATTGCTGAACGAAAGAGGACGCGGCAAGGATCATCTGGTAGTGCCGGAAAAAGTTGCCGATACCTATTTTCATATTGCCCACCAGCACCGCTCGGCGTGGAGTCATGAAGTTGACATCAGGCCGTTTTCAGAACAACCCTGGTGGAACAACCGAAACGAGTGGCAAACCGGAAGAGGTAAAAAACCATGACCAAAACCCTGGAATTTATTATTGATCTCGCCAGCCCGAACAGCTATCTGAGCTATCACGTACTGCCCGGTATTCTGGACCGCACCGGCGCCGACCTGGTGCTGTATCCGTGCCTGCTGGGCGGTATTTTCAAACTGACCGGCAATCAGGCACCGATGATTGCATTTGGCGACATCAAGGGCAAGCTGGCTTATGATCAGCTGGAGACCGAACGGTACATCAAAAAACACGGGCTGACGCAATACAAACTCAACCCGCATTTTCCCCTCAATACACTGATGCTGATGCGCGCTGCGGTAGCGGCACAGCGTAACGGCAATCTCACCGAATATGTTGAAGCCGGCCTCAGGCATGTATGGGAAGACGGCTTGAAAATGGACGACCCTGACGTGTTCAAGGAGGCGATGACGGCCTCAGGTCTGGACGGTGAACGGCTGCTGGCGCAGACCGCCGAGCCGGAAGTAAAAGCGCAACTCATAGAAAACACCGATAAGGCCGTTGCCCGCGGCGCATTCGGCATTCCGACTTTCTATGTGGGCACGGAAATGTTTTTCGGTAAAGAACGGCTGGGGCAGGTCGAAGAAGAACTATCCGGATGATTGCCAAATGATTGCGTAACAAAAGAGGGATGAGAGATGACACTGACCGTAACACCGACCGGTGCCTCCTGCGGGGCCTTTGTGACCGGCGTTGATCTGACCGTCACCTTGTCGGCCGATCTGGTTGCCGAATTGCGGGCGCACTGGCTGGATCATAAAGTGCTGGCTTTTCCCGACCAGCCCATGAGCGATGACGATCTTGAACGCTTTACCCTGTATTTCGGCGAGTTCGGCGAAGACCCTTTCTTTGGCCATATTGACGGCCATGACCATATTGCGGCCATTCAACGCAAGGCCGATGAGAAGACGCGTATATTTGCCGAATTTTTTCATTCGGACTGGAGTTTTCTGGAGGTTCCTCCGGCCGGGACGTGTCTGTTTGGCATCACCATTCCGCCGCTGGGCGGCAATACGCTGTATGCCGACCAGGTTGCCGTCTATGAGCGTCTGCCCGACAGGCTGCGTGACAAGGCCGACGGGCTGACCGCCATTCATTCGGCCGAATTCGGGTATGCGCCTGACGGCGGGTATGGCGAAGAAGACGCCAAACAGGGGCGCAGCATGAACATTATCTTCAGCGAGAAGGCGCGTGAAAAATGCGAGCATCCGTTTGTGCGCACCCATCATGAGACCGGCAAAAAGGCGCTGTATTCATCCCCTTCCTATATTCAGGGGTTTGCCGGACTTGAGAAAGAAGAAAGCGATGCGCTGCTCACCGAGTTTTATGATTACCAAGTTTCGGAAGAGGTTACCTATTCGCACAAATGGTCAGAGAACATGCTGGTCATGTGGGATAACCGCTCACTTCTGCACGCCGCTACAGGCGGCTATGACGGCCATGACCGTCTGCTGCACCGCACGACCATTGCCGATACGCAGTTTTGAAGTGAGGGATGTATAGTGAGAGTCGGTTTCTACAATCTCAACACAATGAATATGTTGAGGTTTTCAACAGCAACACTGACAATCACACTACTGGTGGCTTGCGGCGGGGGTGATTTCGAAGTGCCAAACTATCAGGTCGTACGGGCTGAAGATAATATAGAAATCCGGCGTTATGACCCTATGATAATTGCCGAGGTAGAGGTGGCAGGTAAACGAGAAGATACTATTGGCGATGGTTTTCGTCTGCTCGCCGGTTACATTTTCGGCAATAATACGGTGCAACAAGACATTGCCATGACCGCACCCGTACAACAACAAATGAATCAGAAGATTGCCATGACGGCACCGGTCCAACAGCAATCAAGTGGTGCTTCATGGAAAGTCAGTTTCGTGATGCCATCACAGTACACTCTGGAAAGCCTGCCCAAACCAAATAATGATCAAATTATGCTTAGAGAAATTCCATCGAAGCAATTTGCCGTTATCCGGTTTTCCGGAACAAGCTCCGTTATAAATTTTACAGAACACGAAGCCAACCTCATAAATTTTATTGAGGTAAACGATATCAGCGTTACCGGCTCACCCAAATATGCGTTCTATAATCCACCATGGACGCTTCCCTGGATGCGTCGCAATGAGGTGATGATCGAGATTGAGCAATAATGACCGTGTCCGATAATTCCCTAATGCCTATTACCGACTGCCCCATAAAAAACGTCACGTTGCAGGGGGTTCGCCGGGTGTTGTATCCGGCGGTGTTTCCGGGGTAGCGTCCTCTCCTGAACTTTCTTCCTGTTCGCCTTCTTCTCCTGTGTCCTCTTCGCCTGCGCCTTCCTCTTCCGGCGGCATGCCGCGGGGCAGCGTTACAGTCATCTCGGTATATTCGTCCTGCACGCTATCAACCTTCAGAGTTCCCCCATGGGCCTGCACAATGTCGTTAGAAAGCGACAGCCCCAGCCCCGTCCCTTTGTCCGGCGGTTTGGTTGTAAAAAACGGATGGAAAATTCTCTCTTTAGCACTTTCGGGCACACCCTTGCCATTATCCCGAACACACACCTCGATACTGTCTCCCTTGTTGCGGCTGATGAGCGTCACCTGAGGCCGGTATTCCTTGTCGCCCTCCTTCTCAAGAGCGTGTCTCTTTTCATCTGTCGCCTGACATGCGTTGCTCACCAAATTCAGAAAAACCCGCCCTAAATCCTGCCCGATAACCTCCATCTCACCGACATCAGGGTCCATCTCCTCAATAATTTCGACATTGAAATCGGGATCCGTCGCCCGCGCACTATGATAAGCAAGCCGCGCATGTTCACCGAGCAATGCGTTGATGTCCTGTAAAGACCGGTCGCCTGACCCCCTGCCCATCTGCAACATGCTCTGCACGATGCGGTCGGCCCGGGTGCCGTTATCACGAATACGATTCAGATTTTCCGTAATGTCTTCGCCGATTTCTATAATGAGGTCACGATTCTTCTTATTCTCCTCATCATCATCCCCTTTTAGCAAATCCAGAGTCTCTACCAACTCCTCCATCAGTTCCGACGACCCTTCGGCAAAATTCTTAATAAAGTTAAGAGGATTGCGGATTTCATGGGCCACACCCGCCGTCAACTCACCAAGAGCCGCCAATTTCTGCTGCATAACAACCTGATCCTGAGCCTTCTGCAAATCATCAAATGCAATCTCAAGAACATCATTCTTCTTGCGTAATTCTTCAGCCAGTTTCTCGGCCAGATCAACACGTTGTGCCTCCAGAGCGTTCCGGCGAAACACATCCAGCGTAGCCGCCATACTTGCAATCTCGTCGCGCCCTTCAATACCAACTTCACCCTTCAAATCTCCATCCGCCATGCGCTGCATGCTCTCCGACAGCCGCTCAAGGCGGTGAGCCAAAATCCGCCTGACAAACAGCCAGCTAATCAGGATAGCGCCTGTCAGACTAATGATAACCAGCCCGATCAGAAGATTGCGGCCGGTATCAACCGCCTGACGAGACCCGTCAGTCGCCGTACGGGCATCTTCACGGGCAATCAATACCAACGCTTCCGCCCTTGTTACCAATTCAGCCGAAAGGGTGCGATTATACGCCAGCAATTCCTGCTCTTCATCACTCAGCAAGAGCGCCTCGGTCTGCACCTCCAACCCCTTTTCCCGGTCCGGATCCGTGCTGATGATCGGCTGTAAAACATTCTCGATCCTGTCACGCAATTTACTTTCCGGCAGTTCATACAGACGCTCTCTTATATGTTGCGCACTTGCCTCAAGACGCTCCCGAAGGGGCTCCAGGAGAGAAGAATCGGCAACATAAAACACCGTTCCCAGAGTTTGAATAGCGATAGCCACATCACTGTTGAGTTCCGACAAAAGACGATATATGTCGAACTGCGACACGCTAAAATTCTGGGTGCGTTGCTGCCGCGGTCCGTCAATCTCCAGACGGCCGGTTATGACATAAAAGACCTGATCATCAATGGCCTTTATCAATACGGAGTCAATCTGCGTACGCAAAGCGGCCAATTCTTCCTGAAGCACTTCAAGGCGGCGTCCCAGCGCAAGATTCTCACGCCGTGTTTGCTCAAGATCCCTAAGGTTGGTAATTAACGCACGACCCTGTTCCGACAGGAGTCTTAAGGGGGCGGATTTCGATGTGAGTTGCAAGGTGCCGGTTTCTTCGCTATCGGGAATCATGGCCTGTAGCTGTTTTTCAAAAAACTCCGTGTCTTTTGTGAGCTGTTCAGAAATGGCATCCAGTTGTTCATCGGTGGTGGCCGACGCCAGCTCAAACGCCGCATCTGCCAACTCGCTACCCAGTTGAGAAACACGAAACGCCGACGCCAGTTCCGGTATCGTTCCTTCACTCAACTGCAACTGGGTATTGCCAACCCGGTCAATAGAAATAAACGCCACCAAGCCGGTAATCATCATAAGAGCAACAGCAGCGCCAATGCCAAAATACAACTGGTTTGAAACCCGCAGCCAGTTAGCCGGTATTTTTAGAAGAAGATTAGATCCCGCTGCCGATATGCCTTGCAGAGGTTTCTCCAGAAACGCCGACACATTTCGTAGAAATCCGGTTGCCGCTGCCTGTATGTCCGGCAGGGATTTAGTCACCGCCGCCGGAACCGGTATGCTTCGCAGAAACCCGGTCACCGTGGCCATCATGCCTGACAGAGACCCGGCTACCGCCGGCGGTACATGTATGTTTTTAAGAAGCCTATCTAACGATGACCGTGTATTTGTCAGAAATTTCACCGCCGCCGCACGCACGTTCCGTAAAAGTTTAGACACCGCCGCCACTATGCCCGAGAGAAATTCCATCACCCTCGTACTCTTTCCTTAAGACTATTCACCGCACGGAAACCTCCGTTCTTATCAATGACAGTCAAAAATACGGCATCCGAACCCTGATTGTCCCCGGAACCAAAACGAAGGGCGAAGCCTTCCAGATCAACATCCCGTGCCAAAAGTAAATTGTTCACAAAACAGATGCGGTCCAGATTTTCCTTACAACCCTCAAGAGCAGCAATAGCCAGACGGCCTGCCAGATAGCCTTCAAAAGATACAACCCCGGGCGCCGCTTTCGGTGCATGGGCCGCCAGCGCCCTGCGATAGGCCACGGCAGCGGCGGGGGACCGACTCTTAGGGTCCGGGACCACCTGAGTGACAACCAGACCCTCACCCTGCGAACCTAACGCCCTGGCAAAAGCGTTGCTGCCTACAAAAGAGAGCGTTAAAAAAATCGGGTTAAAATCAATACGCCGCGCCCACAAAACAAAGGTGGCAACCGGCGTATAAGCCCCCACCATAATCACGGCTTCGGGTTTTCCGGCACGTAAATTCAGCAAAGCCGTTTTTATGGCGGTCGTGTTGCGCGGATAGACTCCTTCCGCCACTATCTTAAGGTTACGCCGGTCAAGAGCTTTTAATAAAGCGTCATACCCTGCCCTGCCAAAAGAATCATCCTGAAACAGCAGGCCGATACGCTTAATGTTCAGATCCTTTATCAAGCGCTCAACCATCACCTCTACTTCCTGATCATAAGAGGCGCGAAGGTTGATCACATTGCTCAGGGCTTTGTCGCGTAAAAAACCGGCGCCCGTAAAAGGCGCTACATAGGGAACATTATTATCTGCCGCAATCGGAACTGCAGAGCGCGATGTGGGCGTGCCCACGGCTCCAATCAGTGAAAAGACATTTTCCTCTTCAATCAGTTTACGTGTATTCGTGATGGCGCGGGACGGTTCGTAGGAATCATCAAGAGAGATCAGTTCAAGCCGCCGCCCGGCAACACCCCCACGTTTATTCGCCTCACTGAACGCCGCCTCAATACCAAGGCGCATGCCCTCTCCCAACGCTTTGGCGGGGCCGGAAAAGGCAGCCGACTGACCGAACACAATGCGGTCTTCATAAATCCCTGTCCGGATGATGACCTCATCGCCCTCTGCCTGATTATTGTTCCGGGGATTTTCCGTCTGATTAGCACCGGCCTGCTGCCCATAGAGCGCCGGCGCCCCCCCCATCGTAGCCGTCACAATCAGCGCAAAAACAAAAAGCCCGCGCGCCATATAACTCATGCATTCCTTCGCTTGACCAGTGTCAGGCAATTTTTATCTCCCTTGCGCTCATAGCGCACTTCATCTGACATGGTGCGCACCAGATGGACACCAAGACCACCTACCTGACGCTCTTCAACGGATGATGTCAGATCCGGCAGAGGGGCTTCGGCCAGAGGATCAAAAGCGCGACCATTATCCATAACCTCAACGGTAACCGACTCCGCACCTGAGTCTATTTCTACTTCTATTGCATGGCTTCCCCCCTCATCACCATCATAGCCGTAGGACACAATATTGGTTACCAACTCCTCAAGCATGAGTTTGATATGGAACTCGAACTCCGGAGCCCATCCCCGAGCCTGACTGAAAGCCTCTACAGCGGCATCCAACCTCGCCAGTTCATCCATCGTTGCTTCCAGACGCAATGAAAGATGATCACTCATGCTCCCTACCCCTTCCAATATAAAGTCAGACAAGTAATGTCGTCATACTGTTCAGCGTCACCTCCGAATTCGTCTACCGCTTTAAAAACCCTGTCGGTTACATCCTGCGCACCGGTTGGAGGCTCATCTGCAAACATTTTCTGCAAGCGCTCAACCCCGAACTGTTTTTCCTTATGGTCTTCGGCCTCCGTCACACCATCCGTATACATAAATACCGTATCCCCCGGCTTCAACTGAATGGAATGATTTTCATATTTACGGTCAGGAACCACGCCAAGGGCGACTCCAAGGGCATCCACCATATAGGTTGAACTACCATCGCTATGAATGAGCAAAGGCGGATTATGACCCCCGTTCACAAATTCCAGCTTGCCCGAGGACGCATTAAGCGCCGCAAAAAACAGCGTCGTGAACATCGCCGCTTCATTATTATCGCATAGTTGTTTGTTCACCTCGCCTACCACCATATCCGTGCGGGGATCACTACCAATGGAGGCTCCCTTAAGCAGAGTGCGGCTGGACATCATAAACATCGCCGCAGGCACACCCTTGCCCGAAACGTCGGCAACAGCCAGACCAATCCGCCCATCGGACAGAGTCACAATATCGAAAAAGTCGCCACCCACATTGCGGGCCGGCTTCATGCCGCCGTAGAGCTGATATTTATCCGTTTCAGGAAACGTGGTCGGCAAAATCATCTGCTGCATCTTCCGCGCTATATCCAGCTCATTCTCCAGCACAACCAGCTTATCCCGCGCGACCAAAGCATCTTTCATCATTGCAAGATGCTGCAAAGTGCGGTCAACGGTGACTTTCAGATCATCAAAATCTATCGGCTTAGTGACAAAATCAAACGCACCGCGATTCATAGCGGTGCGGATATTCTTCATATCACCATAGGCTGAAATAATAACGGCGCGTATACGCGGATTGATCTTGGGGATTTGCTGCAGCAAAGTAAGACCATCCATCTCCGGCATGTTGATGTCGGAGAGAACCATCTCAATACTCGGATCCTCATTAAGACGCGCTACCGCCTCTACGCCGTTGCCGGCAAAAACAAAATCATATTTTTTATCACGAATTTCACGACGCATCCGTTGCGTGACCATCCGCTCAAAATCGGCCTCATCGTCTACGACCAGAATTTTATGTGGTGCACCATCTGCCATAGTCTTGAAGCCCCTTTACCCCTCCTGAATTTCCGTTGATTATCCGACATCAACGCCAAGCCGTTATCAATGCCGGTTGATACCGGCGTTGATTAATACCAGTGCCAATGCGCCGCTGACGCTGTCGTCATCACACGCTCAATTTCATCAATCGCGCCGGCAACCTCGCGACCAATAAGATCCATCTTGCGCAGTTGCTCAATGCGGGATTGCACACGTTCAAAACCTTCGTCGGAAAAAAGATCCACCAGAAGGCTACAAGCATCAGCCAGACAAATTAAGGCAATGTCTCTGGGGTCCGGAATATCATCCGCGAGCAAAACGTTTGTAATCCGCAGTCTGGCCTCTTGCTCCGCACGGCCATCAACGGTCGCATAGCGATGCGAACTGAACATCCGCAGAAATTTCTCATCACGCCTTGTAAGAATGCCGCGGCTTACAAGACTACCCATCCCCCGGTCCCGAATTTTTTCCCCATGCGTCCAGGCCAACGCATCAATCCACGCCTTGGTGTTCATGGGCTTGTTCTGATCTTCACCAACGCGCTGTAGAACCTCGTCCAGCGTCTCATCGCCTACAGGCGTTCTATCAACAACAAAAAGCCGGTTCGGGTCCGTATCAATCTTGTTGTTAAACGCCAATTCCATCAAGGCCGCTGCCGTCACAATATATTTTACCGTATCCGTTCTCGCAGCCGGCAACCGTCCGTTGACGTCCAGCATTAACAGTAAAATCTCCTCGACAAACGTCAGCCTATCAAGTTTTTCGGTTGTGTTCATGTGAACGCCTTTACTGCCTCATCGCGGGCATCATAATTCTCGATTATGGACAAGAATCCGCTTACGTCCATAACCTCTTTGCAACTGTGTTGCAGTGCACACAATACCAGCTTACCCCCGCCTTCCTGACATTTGCGTGATCCAATCAGCACGGAGCGCAGGCCCGCACTGCTGATGTAAATCATCTTGCTGCAATCCAACAGTATGTTTGCGTCACCACGGTCAACAATGCCCGTAAGGCTCTCCTGAAACCCCGCAGCACTTGATCCGTCTATGCGCCCGACAGGCGATACCACCACAACCGAACCTTCTTTTGTTTCTTCAATTTCCATCTAATACACCCCTAGCTCTACAAGGTATTTTCTACATTATGCGCTTTGTAATAGACCTAAAAGCCCACGAAAGCACAAGCACTTTTCAGTGTAATCTATCAATATTTTTACCACAAGACCCTCTTTACGCCTCTCGATTCACCTTTTTTTGGGGCACTTTTCAGGCATTTTTAAACTCCGGCGGTAACGGTTAGGGGGCTACCACATGACCCCCACAAGCCAATGCCGCAGGACCGGAAGGTCTCAATTATAAGCCTGAAAGGCTTGCTCTTTACTTTTTGAACGGCACTGATGTCAGTTACCCGGACGCTCAAATGTGGCATCATGTCATAACAGGGAAGAGCAACCGTTAATGATTTTCCGACTCCTTATTTTTTGTATTTGCACCGGTTGTGTGATTGCGTTCTCTCCGCAGTCATCTTTTGCACCATCACCTCCGGCTCAAACGCCCGGTGCAAGAACTTCCCCTCATCCGGGTTGTGCCGACTGCCTGTTGTTTGAGACCATTCAACCCGGGTCATTCGTGATCGGGTCAAATATAAGAGATAGTAAAGCCGGGCCGGATGTGTTTCCGGCCGTCAATGTTACGATCGCCAAACCCTTTAAGATTGGTGTTACCCAGGTCACCCGCGCGCAGTTTGCAAAATTTGCAGATAAAACCGGGTATGACCCAAAACCGGGCTGCCGGACGCTCACCGACTTTGGATGGGTTCAGGACCAAAAAGCAGATTGGCGGAATGCAGGCTTCCACCAAACGGAGACCGACCCTGTCGTCTGTGTATCACGAGAGGATGCCTTAGCCTATATTAGCTGGTTGTCGAAACGGGACGGCAAGTCTTACAGGCTTCCTACCGAAGCAGAATGGCACCTTGCCAGCGCAGCAAACCGGCCGGCTCCATACTGGGGAACACGATATGACGTTTGTGATTTCGGCAATGTGCCCGACATCACATCAAAAAACAAAACGGCGAAAGTTGGCGAGCCGTGCAACGACGGCTCACTCTACACTGCACCGGCCGGCCTATATAAGCCTAATCCCAATGGCCTGTTCGACATGATCGGTAATGTGTGGGAATGGACATCAGATTGCTGGACCGGGAGTTATGACGGTTTGCCTGCAGACGGAGCGCCGTTCGTCGTACAAGGCTGCAAAAAATATGCCCTTCGGGGACACTCGTGGACGGATGCCCCCGGACCCGTAAGTCTGCACACACGCTACGCGCTACCGCCGGAAGCCCGGCAGGCGATCGTGGGTTTTCGGCTCGCGCAAGACATAACAGAGTCTCAAGAGTAAGACCGGAAATACATAAAATAGTCAGAAAAGCGGACGATGCCGGTTTTGACTTAGTTAGACTCAGAATGAGAAAAATCGGGTATTGATATATGATGGCAGGCCGTATGATTTAGAGGAGACTCACACATGACTTCACCCAATGGCCAGATTAAAGCCATAGCCCTTACGCCGGTAAAACGTGCCCCCATGGAGATCGTG
>JBAJNM010000069.1 GCA_036881865.1 Parvularculales bacterium
CCAGAACGGGCGCAACGTTTGTTGTCGGGGGTGTGGCCGTCCCGACAATCGTCACCACGTAGGTGTAGGCCGTACTCTGATCCGTACCGTCATCGGCGTAAATGGTCAGTCTTTCATAAACCGTCTGAGCTGTGGTCAGGGCCGTGAATTTAGAGTCCATTTCAGCCAGATTATAACTTATGACTAAGTCACCCTGGGTAACAGCCCCTGCTCCGCCTCGTAAAATGGTGAATACACCATATTCACCCATTACCGTTGCCGTAGTTCTCGCGCCCACAGACGGCACTGCGACATTGTCTGCGGCTGACGTCGTTGACCAGGCCGGGGCCGCAGTGCTATCGGGATCTGTTTGAAAATCATCAGCGACCGCGCGTATCGTCAGGCCGGCGGCATTGGTTTCCTGATCACTAAACCCGACTGATTTCAATGCCGTTTCCATGGAGAGATCCGAAGGAAGCGGAACCGGATCAGTTGCTCTGGCGAATGTCGGGGCATTATTCGCCGCCGGCGCCGCCAATGTGACCCCACCGGTCGCCGCTATCGAAAGGTCTTGCGTCCCCGCCGCCTTGGACGGATCGGTATACTTGATATTGGCCCCCAGAGCCATGCCCGTCAGATCACCGGCCATAACAGTGAAGGTGGCTGCCGTGCCGCGCGGCGCCGCGACAGGCGTGCCGCCAAGAGTCCATTCAATGGTATAGTCTCCCGATGATGGGACATCGGGATCTTCCGTAATATCGACCCTATAGACATGACCCACCGCAGGAGCGCCGGTTCCCGTCATCAGCGTAATCACCCCCGTGGCATCGGTCTCATCGACATTGGTGACGCTGACCGTAACGGCATGGCTTGAGGTGGTCGAATTGCCGGCCTCGGTGACCGTGAAAGTGACGGTGTAGCTGGACTTGGTCTCAAAATCGGGAATATTCCCCGTCTTGACCCTCAGCTCGCGCGAGGTCGCATCGAAATCGAAGCTGGCGGCGTCACCTGTCGGATCCAGCACATAGCTCAGGGCGCCGGACTGGATAGCGGTCGCTTGGGGAACCGTGTAGACAACCGCACCAACGGCACTGTTCTCAGCCACAGAAGCCGTTCCCGTTCTGTCAATGGTCGGCCCCCCCGCCGGCGCTGGTGTGCCGAATGAGATATCCACCATTTCTTCAGCTGTTGTGGTCGTCAGCGTTCCCGAACCCGCGCCGCTATCCTCGGCCTGGACCGTAATGACCATGCGCTGATCGGCGCTGGTAAACATGGCTCCTGCTTTGATCCGCAGAGTGTATACCCCCGCGCTTTCAACAAGCTCGAAACGATCTGTATTGTCCTTTAATGTTACAGCCAATGGAGCTGTTCCTGAGGGATCATCGGGATCATACGCCGAGAAGGTGTAACCCGTCAGCGTGGCACTCGAAAAATCGTCACCATATGTTAATGAATTATTAAAGCTGCCCGACGGGGTAATCGTCGGGAGGTTGTCATTGACGTTATTCACATTAATGACATAGGTGTAGTCATGCGGCCCGCCCGTTCCTCCGCTACCCCGGATTTCGAGATCAAGGGTCTGGCCGCCTGCAACGTCATAGTCACCATAGCTTATGACATAGAGTTCGTGAGTTAACACAGTGCGAATGGTCCGGCTGACGATGACGAATTTTTCTTGATCTGCGCCGCCAGTAATGGCGAACGCCGTCGAGCCGGCATTATCCCCCAAATTGCCCACATGATTTGCGGGTTCAGTTTGGCCGTTTTTTTCTACGGTCGATTCAAATGCAAGATTTTCAGCATACGAAAGCTGACCGGAAAGTTGATCGCTACCCCTACTTGTGACCCACATGACGTCTCCTGCAAGCGGATTCGCGACAACACCGAGCGCAACCGAGTTTGTAATACTCTCAGAATGGCCTTCATCATCCGTGTATTCGACACGGAGGCTGATCACCTTACCCAGGTCGCTTGTCTTGACCGTATAGGTTGCACTTGTTGCACCCGTGATATCAGCATCAGCCGCACCGTTTTGACCAACATGAAACCACTGATAGGTGAGTGTTGATGCACTAAGCCCGCTCGCACTGTCAGGGTCTGCAGTAACTATATTGAGACTCAAGACATCATCAGCGACAGGTCTGTCGCGACTACCCGTCGAATCGATCCGGATGACGCCTGGACCGTCATTCACTGGGGGCGGCGCGGTATCATCGGCAGGATCATTGGTGACGGTCACGGTGATTCTGGTGCTCGTGACTACACCCTCATTGACGGGGTCAACCGTATCACCGTCATCAACCCTGACCATGATTTGATAAGTTATCTTTGTCTCGTAATCGAGAGCCCGTTTCAACCTGATCCCGTAATCATCATTATCGCCGGGTAATTTCACAACCTCGAACCGGGCATTGGCCTCAGCATTGGTTAGGCCGCTTTCATCCGATTCAACCGTAAATGTCAGCCTGTCACCATTGGCATCAGTAACCGCGAACCTGACGCCGTCAACCATGGCCCTTGAAGCATTCTCGGCAACGGTTCCTGTTGACGTATCTTCGGTGATCTCCGGGTTTGCATTTTCCGTCCCCCTGACTGCAACAATATGGTCCAGCTGGACACGCGGCGTGCCGTCAGCCGGGGGGTCGGCATAAACAATCAGCTGGTCATACACTGTGTCAGTCTTGGACACACTGCTGGCTCCATCCGCAGTATACACGGATTCCATCCTCCCGTCTTCGTGCCGAGTGACGGTGAACTCACCGTACATGCCGCGGAACATTTCCGTCTCCGTCGGTTGCGTAGTAGGATGGATAATCGGCTCCGTACTCTGCGTTGGTATGTCTTCCGTCGTCGGGTCTGTCGCAGGAGCCGGGCGATCCGTGCTGCTGCTTCTTGTTTCTGCCCGCACCGTTACCCTTGCAACGTCATTGGCGGAGGGGGCGACATCGGCAATGCTGAAACGATGTACCGAGGTAGGGCCATCCCCCTGAAGGCTATCAAAGGCCACATCGTCCCTGCTACCTGAACCGGTGTTGCTGCCGGTGACCGTGAGGAGGGGGAATTGCTTACAGGCGGCGAGCGCCAGACCCGACATCGTCCAGGCCAGCGCCGTTGTGGCAGAAGCACCATTTTTGGAGGTTCGTCGTCCGGCTGGCTTGTGCTCTGTTGTGGAAAGAAAAGCGTTGTTGGTGTTCAGATCGTTAGGCATGAACCATAACTCCTTAAGGTAGCATATGCCGGCAACGGCAGGCGGGGGTGTCCCTCAGTTTGCCCCTTTTTTGACGTGATCAAAATAAGGTTTTTTTCATCAAAATTCAAGAAAATTGGCAGAAGTATAATTCGTCAATCAGGATATTCGTTACATTGCCAAGACCACATAAATCCTAGATGTAGTTAAGGAAATGTCGTCTATTTTGGGATATAATCCCCAAAATTATTATCTGCAAGTGTATCGCAAGATATGGAGCCCGCGCTCCAAAAATTAACTTCGAATCTTGGGGCAGGAATCTAATTTGAGTTCCGGCCCATCGCCAGGAAGACGAGACCAGTTTTCTCATGGATGCCGTTACCAATGGCAATTCAAGTCACCGTCAAACAGAGCCGCCTGACGGCCATTCTGCCGCCGGAGAGGCTTCATCCCCCCCCCAAACCCTCCATCACCACAAAATCCATACAACTAAGAATATGCCGAGAAGAAAAAATCCATTCAAAGCGATCGTCGTATCTAAAAATCAAAACATCCGGGGGAGGGAACCGAAAAATAATCAATTCAGACCATTTCCGGTAGCAGCGATTTCCTGTCGGAAATCGCTGCTGGGGTGTCTGCAACAGATGGACTGCCGGTATTTCCGAATATCGCGGTGGTCGCTTAAATCCAAGATCCCGAATGTTATGATTATAAATCCAGGGGCATTGCAGGTTGACCGCCCGGCCCCCGCCGCTTCGCGGCGCCCGCCTCGCCCCCACCCAAACCGTTCGAGAGCTAATTATCCGCATATCTCCTGTGATTGTCATTTGCGCTGATATAGGCCGGAGCGAGCCCATCATATTTCTAGTCTGATGGGCAATATGGCTTCGATGCTGAAGGTCTGGATATAATGATGATCCGGACGGATCTGGGCGCTAGAGGATTAAATATTGCCGGTTAAATTGTCAGCGGATTATGGCTGAGAGTTGCCGTTATTTCCATCCCCTTCGTCTTCATTTGCTGATTGAGAGCGATCGTTATTTTCGGTCTATTCGCCCGCTTGATTGTTACGGGAATGTTGATAAGCCGTATTTTCTCTCTTACCCCGAAGATCTGCTTCCTGTTCCTTTGGTGCTGAATTGGGTTCAAGTTCAGGATCAGGTCCTTCCTTAAATTCCCCAAGAAAAAATTCTCTAACATGTTTATCTGCTAATTTTTTCAGATTAGAGATTGATAGCTCGGGACGTTCTTTCCAAGCCCTAAAGTCGACTAACAGAAGAATACAATAACTCCAATATCCAACCAGGAAAGTCCAATTCTGAACTTTATTTACCTTACTTTCTATCACTCCTACATTGTTTTCAATGTTTTTTACGCGTTGTAATATTTCCTCGGATAATTGGTCTGTTGAGCTATTGCCCTCTTCAGGATCGGCAACTATATGTTTGGCAGCAGCCACAAGTAATTTTGATTTTGACATGTTATAGTCATTAGCAATTTCACCAATCAGCTTCCAATCACTGTCATTGCAGCTGAAGGATCGTTGTTTTACTTTGCTATTCTCACTATTCTGATTTGAGCTATTATTTTCATTGTCCATCATAACCTCACTATCTGTTTTGAACCATATTTGGACTGTATAAGTATTATGTTTTTCTTCATATAAGTTTCATATTTTGCTAATCAAGGGTTGTGTAGTGATATCCCCAAATGCAGGCTCAGCTTCAAAACACAAGTGTTATACAGTTTACTGCGTCAGGTGTGTATAAAAAACTGCGTATAGCAGGAAATCTTCTCATATGCATGCTCTCTCTTTCCATAGTGCTCCTTTCCTCTCTTTTAATCCAAGGGAGGCTCTCTGACGATTGAAGAGGCAGTGCGGGGAGTGCTTGGCGAGGGTGGTCGTCACAGGGCTGGCAAGCTAATAGTATGGATGAGGGAGTGGGGTATCTTGGCAACGTCGGCAGGCTGGCTAGCTAATATATCTGACGAGCCAGTGGAGTCTCTTAGCTACGTCGACAGGCTGGCAAGCTAATGATACTGGCGGGCCAGGTGTCATGGAAAATGGGTGGGGTGTTTGCCGGGCCCGAATGAGGCTTGCGGTGAGGCAGTGCCGAGACGCTTAGCCGCAATTCGGGGGGGGCATGAATCTCCGTGGCCACAAAAAAAAGGAAGGCAGGGCGGAGCCCTGCCTTCCGTAATATTTAGCTTTGAGTTGGACCCAATCTCATAACTGGGATCCCGGCATCTTTTGCATATTTGGCGATATGCTCTTGGATGCCTGATCCCGGGCATACGATCATACCCTTGAGGTCAAAGATCGGACCGCACATTTCTTCGTTTCTCTTGAACGGTGCTGCCTTCTTGAAGGTCTTCCACTGAGCGACGACAGTATGCTCCGGAACCTTTTTGTTTCTAGCCCAGGTGAAGGCGATGTGTTCAGCCCCTTGCGACCAGCCGCCGTGAACGAGCACCATATCGGGATATTTCGCAAGACACTTATCAAGACATGCGTAAATTGCCTCATGGTCTTGATAATCTTTGCCACCGCTGAAGCCGATCCTCGTTCCTTCCGGAACCAGTGCAAGATTCTGCTTTTGCTTGGTCGCGTGCACGAACTGCTGTCCTGATATGGAAGCTGCTGTTTTGGCATTAGAGCCATATTTCATCACAGCATTCCGATCGGGGCTATTCCAGTGATATCCCCGCTGGATGGCCATCTGGTCAATCAGGTTGTCTCTGAGATGCTCCAGCGTGACCAGCCTGTAGTTGATGCTTTGACCGAGATTTGTCTGGGCCTCGATTTGAGAATTCTTGATTTCAGACAAATCGTTTTCCCGCGTCAGCCGGCCGATTTCAGTCATCACATTGTCTTGCTTACGCTCGAGTCTGCCGATAACGAAATGGATACCGGTGGTGAAGGCTGAAATGATATCATCGAAATCATCTTCAGATTTGGTATCTTCGGTGAATTCGAGCCACTGCTCGAACAGGCTTCCGATCATCGTCTCAACGTCAGCAGCTGGGATATCCCCCCGCTGGTCTTCGACATCCATCCCCCATTCTTGAGAATGGCCCCCGTGTGTCTCGAGGCGCTCTATCGTCTTATCGAATTGATTTTGTGTATGATCATAATTCATCTTACAATCTCCTGATTGATTGAATTTCAACGCGACGCCCATCGTCACGTTATTCCCAATAAAACCCACGGGCGGCTGGTTTTCTCATTTTCGCCCAGCGAGCCCCGAATGTGAGAGGCGAGTGGTGCGGAAGACAATTTTGCTTCGCGGTCCGACCCGCTTCGGATCACAGGCCTAACGATGCCTCAAATGCGTGCCAATTGGCGCGCAGTTGAAATGGGCAGCGTTGGTCTGGGGGACGAACGTGGTTGGCTTCGCGGTCAAAATTTCTTCACGGTCGCCTCTCGCATTTGGAATTGGCTCGGTGAGAAGAAAACTGCAAGGAAGGGGCGCTGGTGCGGAAGTTATCTTATCATGGCCAGCCCCAATTGGGGCTAGGGCATGGTTTGAAAACTTCTCGGTGCGGCCCTGACTGGAAGACACCGCAAGGCGGTGTTGAGAAAGTCACCAGCCGTTTGTGGTAAAAATTGGGGATTAACGGGACATGGAAAGTAATGAGCCGCTTTAGGGTCAGCTGCGAGGGGGCCCTTGTCCCCCGAGCGCTGGTCCGTAAGTTATCCTGCTCGCGTGATGCCCCCGCAAATCGCCATGCTTGCCCTTAAGCCGTTCCTGGCAGGGAAAAGCCCGACATCACGACTTTGGCGCGTCAGCGTCGATATTTGGGCTTTAACGGCTGAATGAGGGCCGGGTCTGCCGCCCCGATGCGTTCCGATGAGAGGTCGTTCGATATTCCTTCTCCCCGGTATGCGGGGAAGGGGATTGACATCGATGCGCAACACAAAAAAAACCCCCGATCAGAGATCGGGGGGAGTTCTTCTGCAACATTGTCAGACCATCCACTGAAGTTCATATCCGATATTGTCCGGATCTCCCGGGATGGGCCAGGGAACCTCTGTGATGAGGTATTCGAGCCCGTTGGTGAGGCGGATGTGTTCGCCTTCTGTGAGGGCTTCCTTGCGCTCGTCATAGACGACACAGGTTTCGGTTGAGACCGGGCTCTTTTGCCCTGAGATATCTTCATAAAAATCAGGCATGACGCCCTCCTGCGGTTGATTTCACCGAAAAAACCCGTGACGGCGGCATACCGTCACGGGCTCAGGAGGAATTGTTCCGATTAGAACGGGATACCGGCGCCATCACCGGCATTCTCGGCAGGGGCCGCGGTGGTATCTGCTGGTGCAGGTGCGGTTTCTGCTGTGCCATTGGTGCTGGTCGTTGCGGGCTTCTTGCCAAGCAGCTGAAAGCCTTCATGCTGGGTGACCACCACTTCGGTTGTGTATTTTTTGGCACCGTTCACTTCGTAGCTGCGGGTGCGCAATTTGCCCTCAATGTAAACCTGGGTCCCCTTGAGGCCATTGACCGGATCGACCTTGTCGCTCAGGGTGCGGACGGTTTGGCAGAGCTTCTCGCCATAAAGGACGATGCGGTGCCAGTCCGTGCGATCAACCTTTTCGTTGGTCTCACGATTGGTGTAGCTGTCATCTGTCCCCACGTTCAGGATGATGTAGGCGTTGCCGTTGTTGAAGGTTTTGAAGTCGGGTGTTCTGCCGACATACCCAATGAGGTTAACTTGGTTCAAACGTGCCATGTGGTTTTCTCCTTTATCATGGTTTCTTACCCTTTATTAACTTCCAATAACTCCAATCACCGGAAGTCGATCAGGGCGGAATTGGGTCATTCGGGCCGGTTTGTTCCGAAGGGGATGCGTGAATTTTTTTTTGGTTTTATTTGATTTGGGGCTGGTGGTTTGATTTTTGATTTTTGTTTGTTTTGGGTTTTCATCAGGTTTTGGATGATCTGTTTAGCATCCGTAATGTCCTTTCCCTCAACTCCTTTATGGCAAGTCCCTCCGGGGTCGGGATGAGGGCTGTCGTCGGCCGTCTGTCGGCCGGCTGTCGGCTGTCTGGCGGCCGTCCGCTGGCTGGCTGATGATTTGCTGGCGGCGTCCCCCGGCGGTTTCGTCAGTCTCGATGCGGGCGTTGCGGCTGATAGAATTCATTGCGCTTGAAAAATTTTCTTTGACGGAAAACCGCCAGTGTGTTCTTCGAAAATGCTATATTTTCAAAAATCTGAAAACCGCAGAATTCCTTGAGAAATTTTTCATTTTAGAGCGTTTTTAGCGGAAAATTAGCGTCGGAGACCTGTCTTTTTTGTGTCTTTTTTGCCGAAAATTAACATTTTGTGTTAAAAATGCTCATGACCACTTTTGTGTAAAAAGATGCCTGGGCGGCTCTCAAATCAACAATTTGGGTTGTTTTTCTTGGCGGAAGAGGGGTCACGCATCGGGTGAAGCTTTCAGCCTATCCCATTGGGATCACTGGCAACTGGAGCATCACATCCGTCGATGAGATTTTCGATAATTTATGTTCAGGGATGTTTCACTTTTGTCATCAAAGATGCTTGGCTGGCTCTAACATCAAAACGGAAGAGGGGTCATGCATCGGGTGAAGCGCTCAGCCTATCCCCTTGTGATCACTGGCAACTGGGGCTTGACATACACCGAGGTGTTTTTTGGTATTTTTGGGGGATGTTTCACTTTTCCTAAAGCGCCTGCACCCCATCCCCCTCAACTCCTTTATGGCAAAGTTGCTCCGGGGTCGGGATGAGGGTTTCGCTGCGGCGGGGTTCGCGCTGTAGCCGGCCGGATGATGCTCCGGCGGCATGACCCCGGCGTCCGACAGCATAAAAAAACCCATCCGCCAGATGGCAGAAGGGTGTCGGGATGGTCTTCGATCATGGGAAGGGGAAAATGACGGGTGATGAGACGGAGAAGACCGAAATAAAATTTGGCATGCGGAAAAAAAAGATAAATTCGGAAGAATTTAAAGGGCGAAAAATTAAAAACTGCGTGATGACGATGATGAAATGTTAAAAATAAAAAAAATAGTCACCCCTAAATCACAAATTCATTCCATTTGATTTTTTTCGGCATTTTTTTGAAGGTGGACTGATAAAAAAAATATTCAAAAGTAATAACTCGCATCGCTTTGATATTAAAGGATAATAAATCAAAAAAAATTAAAATTAATCAATTTTATGAATTATATTTTGATTTTTTTAGCGCTGAAATGAAGATTTGGCGAGATGATCGAAAACTAAACATGCCCTCAGTTGCCCAGAATAGCCCCTAGAAATCGATTCATGCCTTGAGGGCATCATGACCACCAGAAAAATCAGATCAGGCAGTCTGGAGCGTTTCTGTGCTGATCTTTGGTTTGAAAAGTCAAATTCAGGTTTTTTTTGAATTAAAAATCGAATGAAATCGATTTTTCGAACATTTATTTTCCAATTTTTATTTATCCATTTTTAGGTTTCATGATTTTTTTCAATTTTCATCTTTGATATGCTGTTGCTGACCTGCCCCTGTCCTGGCCTCCGGTTTGAATTCCAAGCAGGTCCCGGGATGACCGCAAGGTTGGCTCTAACAGATTTTTCAAATCCAAAACACGACACCGATGCCCTGACCTCAATGCCCCGTCCTCATCCCAGAATTGCCTAAAAAAGAGATATTCTGAGGAATAGTCATCGGTGATCCTATTCTGGCCTTTCGCATCAGAACCAACCGCAATCTGGACAGCTTGAAGATGTTCAACGAAAAAGCCGTCCCCAGCGCCGGGGACGGCTTTCCATTCCAAGCTTATGTGAAGCCCTGTTCAAACAATATCAAAGACTGTCATCCCGAAAAAGGGGAAATTGAAATAAAATGCAGGGCGCCGCTTTACCCCGAACTGCTATACATCGAGTGGTTAATTTTCCATGCTGTCAATATTCCGTCATTTTTCTTGAATTGTGATGATAAATTCCATAGTCTCAGCATCTTAAAAATGGGTCAAACTTGAAGGACAACTCTGCCTGCCGTTTTCGGTGTCTGCCCATGAAATCCTAGGAGAAGAAATATGCCCAATGATTTGAGCAACACCTTTCTGAACAAC
This sequence comes from Parvularculales bacterium, assembly GCA_036881865.1. Classification (NCBI taxonomy): domain Bacteria; kingdom Pseudomonadati; phylum Pseudomonadota; class Alphaproteobacteria; order Parvularculales; species Parvularculales bacterium. Next base: position 10,239 of record JBAJNM010000069.1, read on the forward strand.
AACGCTTTTCTTGCGACAACCGATCATACGCTTTTCTCACGACGAACCACCAAAAATGGCGCTACCGCCACAACCGCAACGGCGCTGACCTGGACGATATCGGGTCTGGCGCTCGCCGCCTGTCAGCAGGTTCCTTTTCTTGCGATCTCAAACAACAGTTCAGGTAGCAGGGACGATGTGGCCTTTGACAGTCTTGTGGGAGACGGCCCGACTCGGGTCCAAAATTTCAGCATTGCTGATGTCGCCCCCTCCGCCGATAGCGTAACAGTGCGGGCAAAAACAACTAGCAGCACCACGACCCGCCCGGATGCCGCGACAGCCCCGACGACGGACGATATCCCAACGCAGGGTACGGAGCCGATTGCCCACCCTGACCCTGCAGCGCAGGCGACAGAGACAACGGTAACGATCCGCGGCATGTACGGCGAGTTCACCGTTACCCGTCATGCTGACGGGAGGATGGAATCCCAATATACTGCGGACAGAGCCAGTAGCGTGTCCAAGACTGAAACGGTGTACGACCAGCTGATCGTTTATGCCGACCCTCCGGCTGACGGCACGCCGAGTGTCCAGCTTGACCATATTGTTGCGGTCAGGGGGACGTTGAATGCAGCCCCGGTTATCACCGAAGATACGTCAACAGGAACCGTTGCCGAAAATGCTTCAGGGGTCATGGTTGACGGCGTCACCTTCAGAGCGGTTGATGACAATGGTGACAGCCTGACATTTTCGGTCGTGTCGGGTGAGGATAATGCGACCCAGGCCGATCACGATGAGGCGGCCCGGCTCTTCGAGGTTGTGGACTTGTCCGGCGGAAATTACGGGATCAGGCTGAAGAACGCTCTCAATTATGAGGTTAAGTCATCTTATCAAATCACGGTCACGGCCGATGACGGTGACAACGGTATGGACACGATCGATATCACCATCAATGTCACCAATGAAGATGAGGACGATGCCACGGTGTCGATTGCGAAGACGTCCGGTGGTTCTGGTGCCTATGCGGCAGGGGACACCATCACTGCGACTATCACTCAGCGGGATGAAGATGATCCTAACGCAACAATCACCTATCAGTGGACGCTTAACGGCAACAATATATCGGGGGCCACCTCAAGCACTTATACACTCAAAGCCGATGATCTCACCGGCATGCTGGCCGTTGAGATATCCTATACCGATCCGGGCAATCTGGCCGACAGCCGAACTGAAACCGTCGATTCCAACACTCTTGACCTCTCTGGTGGGGTCGCCGTCAATGCGCCTCCGGTGATCACCGTCACGACGGATACAGGAACCATTACCGAGAATGATTCCGGGGGTGCAGTCGCGGCTCTCAGGTTCGATGTAACGGATGCCGATACAAGTGCCGCCAATCTCACCTTCACGCTTATAAGCAGAACGGCTAATTTGTCCAATGAGGCACTTAATCAGGCGTTTGAGGTCGTGAGCATTAGCGACGATACATACGGGCTCAAGCTCAAAGACACGGTGATGTTGGATTATGAAGATTTATTTGGAGCAAAGATCACCAACCGTTTAGACATGATGATCAGTGTCAGTGACAACCAAGGTAATACAGTCACTTCCAACGGATCTGTCACTGTAAATGTCACCAATGTGAATGAAATCCCGGAATCAAATCCCCCGGCAGTCGACACCGTTGCCTCTGGGAGCACGTATACTTTCTCGGAGGCCAGTTTTGGCTATTCGGACCCGGAAGGGGATGCGTTTACGTCGATTACCGTCGTCAGTGCGCCAACACAGGGTTCACTGACGCTCAGTGGCACCCCCGTCTTTCAAGGTCAGCCGATACCGGTTGCCAGTCTGGGCAATCTTGTCTACACGCCAGCGCAAGGGGTAGGAAATTATACTGCAGAATTTAGGTATGCGGTGAATGACGGCACCAGTAATGGTGCCATAACGACCATCAGCATACCCGTCGCGTCCGGTACGGCGCCGACGAATAATGCGCCTGTTTTTCTTGAATCAGATAATTCCCCTGTCGTTAACGCCACAGAGAATCTCTCTGAAGACAGTGCTTCAACAGCAAGACATACCTTTAAAATTTCAGATGTTGATAGTACTGATAGCGTTGATACTCTAAACGTTGAAGCGGATGCTACTGGAAGTACGAGTGCATCGCCTGGTGCAAAAGATCACGATTCGACTTTCACCTCTATTTCCCACTCGAGTGGAACTCCA
>JBAJNM010000070.1 GCA_036881865.1 Parvularculales bacterium
GCATCATTGCATTGGCGGCTTTCATGTTATTCTGGCTTTACCTATTCACCCTTTACCGCCGCAACGCCATGCGGAAGCCGTAAGCCAGTCAGCAGAGGAAAGCCGGTAATTTTGAAAAAGATCATGACCCCTACAATATCGAAATGGCTGAAGCGGCTGGCGCTTGTTCTGGCGGTGCCGGTCGCCGGCGCGGTGCTGCTTGTCGCATACGTCACCTTCAAGATTGCCACTTACGAACAGGCCGATGATGCGGCACGGTTACAAAGCAAGCAGGTCTATCTTTCGGGCCTGCCGCAATCGGTGGGACAACACAGCCCCGATATCGTTATCATCCTGTTTGATGATCTGGGCTTTGGCGATGTCGGCTTTACCGGCAATACGTCGATCAAAACACCCCATATAGATGAGCTGGCCGCCAACGGTGTGGTGCTGACGAATTATTTTGCGCCGGCGCCGGTCTGTTCGCCATCGCGGGCGGCGATGCTGACCGGACGGATGGCGCCGCGAAACGGGCTGACGGCGGTGCCGTTTCCTTCCGGCACGCCGATTGACCTGTTGAACCGGTTTTTTGACAATCCGGTGCGTCTGCCGCGCGAGGAAATCATCATCGCCGATGTGCTGAAGGCCTCGGGCTTTCACACCGCCATGGTCGGCAAATGGCATATGGGCGATCATGATCAATCCATCCCGACCGAGTTTGGCTTTGATATTTTCTTCGGCACCTATCACTCCAATGACATGAACCCGTTTCATCTGGTTGAAGGCGCTGCGGGCGATGGTGAAAAGATTGCATACGCCGACCCGGTCGATCAGACGACTCTCAACGGGCTATACGCCGAGAAGGCCGAGCAATTTATTGCCGGTGCGCCGCAAGACAAGCCGATGTTTCTCTATTTCGCGCATAATTTTCCGCATGTGCCGCTATACACCGCGCCGCATGAGCATGGCCGCTCCGATGCCGGTTTGTACGGCGATGTGGTGCAGGGACTGGATGACACGGTGGGACGCATAGTTGCCGCACTGAAAAAGCGCGGCACGTTCGACAACACGCTGATTATCATCACCAGCGATAACGGTCCGTGGTGGGAAGGCCGCGGCACCGGGCGCGGGCGCAAGGGCGAGACTTTCGAGGGTGGTGTTCATGTGCCGTTTGTTGCGCACTGGCCGGCGCAATTGCAGCCGCGTGTCTCCGGCGAACCGGTCATGGGTTCCGACCTGCTGCCGACATTACTGGACGAATTGAAAATTGCCGCTCCGGCCGACAGAAAACTGGATGGCCTGTCAATCAGCCAGACGCTGCGTGGCGGCAAGACGCCGCATGATGCGCTTTATTATTATGGCGCCGGTACGCTGATGGCAGTGCGGCAGGGCCGCTATAAATACCGTGACCGCAAGCCGATTGTCTATGCCACCGACCCGGTCTTCATTCCGGTCTGGAGCGACCACGGGCCATTTTTGTTTGACATGGAAACGGACCCGGACGAATCATACGATGTGTCAACGCACAGGCCCGATGTGGCAGCGCGCCTCAAAGAAATTCTTGATGCCCGCAATGCGGAAATGGCGGCCAACCCGCGGGGATGGAAGTAAGAGAAGGACGCTTTTTTCCCGTTAGCTAACCCAACTTAGTCAACCAAGATAGCCCCATTAAATACGGTCAAAAAAGTCCTTAACTTTTATCCCTCAAAAAAAACGGCAAGCCAGAAGTTCCGGTTTGCCGTTATTGTCTTTAATCTCTCCGGAATATAGAAGCGTCTATTTCATTTGCTCCATTTCCAAATCTTCAATCAGCCCAAAAGTCCGGTAGGGTGTGCCGTCTTCATCATGGCACTGCCGGAAGGAACAGCCAAGATCGCCGGCATGGGCGGGAGTGATGAAGCCGAAAGCCAGATCTTCAAGTAATCCATCGGCGCAATCATTGGGAACACTTTGTCCGGGATTCGTAAAGCGGTAGGCGCTACAGGAGAGCAAATCACCGGCATGGGCGGGGGCGGATGTAAAAGCGACAGGGCCACCAAGAGCCAGAGCCATTACAAGAGCCGTTGAAAGCATAGTCAGAGGTTTCATTTGCCGTTCCTTTCCATCGCTCCTGCGGGGAGCTGTTTCATTCGGGGCGATATGGTTGCCTATTACATTACCGCATAAGTGTCATGACTTTCATCAACTTCGGGTCACAATTTAGTCAGGCGGGCACAATATTGCGGGTCAGGCGAATCAGGAGAACCGCAGGAGACGAGTATTTCTGAGAATACAGGTCTCTGTGTTAATTACATGGCCTGCAACAGAATGACCGCAAAAAAGTGCCTATCGATTCGGCCCTAACCGGTCCACGAATAATTCCGGATATAAGCCTCTATATATAAGCCCCTATACCGGTTCGGTCGTGAACACCGATGCGGTATTGCCCAGATCGGCCATATTGGCCGTCATGGCAGGAAAACCGTGATTAAGAAGTGATTCGGGCTGCCAGCCTTCCAGCCGCGCGACGCTTTGCACCGGACGGGGCTGGCTGAACAAAAAGACCTCATTGCCGCGCACCGCAAAAATCTGCCCGTTTACCGAGCAATCCGGCGCAACAAGAGCGACGGCACACGAGGCCACCTGTTCGGGGCGCATGGCGTTTTTCATACGCTCGACCCGCTGCTGCGAGGCTTCATCCTTTACGGGAATGGTCGCGATCATACGGGTCCACGCAAAGGGGGCGATAACGTTGGAGTGGACATTCTTCAGGGCTCCCTCCATGGCAATAATCCTCGAAAGGCCCACAATGCCCATTTTGGCCGCCGCATAATTTGCCTGTCCTATATTGCCGATCAGGCCGGAGGTGGATGTAAACAGAACAAACCGGCCTTCCTCCTGCTTGCGAAAATGATTGACGGCACAATGGGTTACATTAAACGATCCCTCAAGATGAACGGTGAGAACGGCCTCCCAATCTTCTTCGGACATCTTGTGAAACATGGCATCGCGCAAAATACCCGCCGGATTGATGATGCCGTGGAGACCGCCAGAAACATCCATGGCCTGCTCGATCATGTGCTCAACACCGCTCCTGACGGTCACGCTGTCGGAGTTGGCAACCGCCTCACCGCCCGCCTTTCCGATTTCGTCAACAACCTCCTGCGCCGGACCGGCAGAGCCCTCGTCACCGCCGGCGACACCACCGCCCAGATCATTCACCACGACGCGGGCTCCCTCGGCGGCGGCCAGCATCGCACAGGCTCGCCCGATGCCCCGGGCCGCACCCGTTACCAATATGGTTTTACCCTCCAATACGCCTGATTTCCGTGGTGCCATCGTTGTCTTACTCCCTGTTATCCTGATTATCCTGTTTGCAAATTCTCATCCCCGGCGACTCCTTGCTTAGGCGGGGACGGAGCAAGGCTAGCGGTTATGGGGGGCTATCTCAACCCTTCCGCCCTGTTCCGCACCGCCATTTGCACCCCTGCGGCCTGTTTTTCATGCACCCCCGCTTGATTTTGGCTATAATTTGCGGTAATGCTGACATTCCCGACTCAGGAGCAGTCCCGCAACAAGGAGAGGAACGGAAAAGGAATATGGGTGGCCAAAGAAGAAGTACTTGAAATTGATGGTGTAATCATGGAATTATTGCCTAATGCGACTTTCAGGGTTCGTCTGGAGAATGGTCACGAGATTGTGGCGCACACCGCCGGTAAAATGCGTAAGAACCGCATCCGCATTCTGGCGGGTGACACGGTTACGGTTGAAATGACCCCTTACGATTTAACCAAGGGGCGTGTTACATATCGTCACAAATAACAAATAATATGCTAATCTAATATGGTTATCCGGCGCAGAAGAACCCGGGGCCACAACGAGGGAAGGAAGACAGATGAAAAAGATACTTTTAGGTAGTACGGCACTGGCGACGGCGGGTCTGATGGCAGCACCGGTTGCGGCGTCGGAACTTTCCGTCACTATCAGCGGCCATTTGAACACCGGCTTCTATGTCATCAATGCTGATGACAATGTTACCAATGCGTATGACGGCGAGTTTGTACGACAGGTCCACAGGCCTGGTACGGCTGTGATGGGTGATCCCGGATATATTATGGATGATCCTGGATATATTATGGATGGTGATGGAAATAGAATTCGTATTCCTGCTTCCGTTCCTCGGGCCACTGTACTTCTTAATCAGCTGCACCCGCTTAACCAGCGCCTGCTTGCCCAGGGCGTGGCGCATGATGATCTGCCGTGGCGGTTCGTGCATGCCGTTTGTGTGCAAGGTGGTGATTTCTTACCGGTAACCAGTCCAGGATTCCGAGGCCATAATGCTGCCTATCATCAGTCCTTTATTGCCGACACACCTGCCCATAACTATGGATGGTGTGAAGATCAAAACACTGGTGCCAGAGGGGAACCTGTATCGATACACCCGGACCTGCTACGCATCAACCGTGATTCACGGCCCCCAAATAACCCCGATAATGCTCCAGACGAGGTCCTCTATTATACCCAGACCGTAGAAAATGCGCCCGAAAGGACGGACGAATATTCGCAGAATCAGGCCAAACTGGGCAGCGGAGAAATCAACATCAAGGCGGAGGGGACCCTTGAAAACGGCATGCAGGTCGGCGGAGAGGTTGTCCTTGAAGCCTTTGAAGGTTCGGACGCCCGTGACCTCGTTGACGAACATTACATCTATGTCAACGGCGGGTTCGGACGCCTCGTTCTGGGTGGCATAGAGGGGGCCGCCTATCAGATGCACTATTCGTCGCCGTGGTTCGTGCCGGGGAACGGTGTCGACTCGCCGAACTTTTACAACATCTCGCGGACGAGCGTGCGTACCAACACATACGCGCAGATGTCCGGCAATGCCATCAAGCTGAGCTACTTCACGCCCCGGATTGCCGGGTTCCAGCTGGGGACTTCCTATACGCCCAACAACCGTGACGTAAAAGGGCTACGGAACAGTTTCGGTCTGCAAACGACGGAAGGAGCGGGCAGCGATGGTCTGGAGAATATTTATGACGTGGGTGTCTCCTATACGCGGCGCTTCAAAGCTCAGGGATATTATGCTGTCGATTTTGCCCTGAGCGCCGGCTATGAGACCGGTTCATCCAATATTACCGGAGCGGAAGACCCGGTTAACTGGACCGTCGGCGGGGCCCTTGCATGGAGAGCGCTCACCTTTGGCGGTGCCTATTACTATGGCGAGAATCAGGCCAACACTATTCATACCGGTGACCGTGAGACAACCGCATGGACTGCCGGTGTGGCATGGAACCGGGGTCCGTGGAGTGCCGGTGTAGCCTATTTTGATGCAGAAGAGGAAGGCGGCATGAGAATCCACAGGGCTACGGATCAGACTACTATTAGGCGTCATCCTGATGATCCAGACATAACTGAGCCGGTGGCTCTGGGAGCTTCGCGAAACACGTTCCTGCAGGTTGGCGGCAGCTATGCCCTCGGACGCGGCGTTGACATCGGTGTTGAAGTCCAGCTGATCAAGGACGACAACGGCGGCAACCCGAATAATAACGGGAGATTCCAGACGCAGGAGATCAAGTCAACATCAGGTGGTGTTGTCATGAACATCTCGTTCTAGTTATAGATCCGGCGTTGAGACGTTAAAAAACCCTGTTTGAGTCAACAGTTTGGGCTTCGCCGCTGCAAAGCAGAGCGTTCTCACAGACACAAAGCGGGAGTAGCCATTAGACCGACTGACAGGTCTGTAATATTCGTCCAGCACGGAGCAAAAGACTCACAGGGTCTTTTGCTATCAACCCTGCCAGCCGGCAGGGTTGACCGTTTGGACGGATTTTTGATTAGAGGGGTTTAGTCCAGATCTTCAATCAACCGTCCTGTCTGGTCCCAGGAGCAATCCTTATTCGGGCCGCAGAAAAACTCCTTCGCCGAATCGCCGGCAAAAGCTGCGGGGGCCGGTGCGCCGAGAACCAGCGCCAGTGCCAGTACGGATAAAATCTTCATTGTCTTTTCCTTTTTGTTACCTGTTGTTAGTTGTCATGACTCTCCGGTCCGGTAAACCCTATCACGGCGGGGACCACGGTCAATATCCGTTTTGAAACACCGGGGCAAACCGCAGGCTTATCACGGTTTTTTTGAAGGGCTCCGGAAAATGTGGTATTGGTGTCCCGAATTCGGGGACGGGTACGGGAAACGGAGGGGTTATTGATCCGGCAAAGTTTCGCTTTCATTGCCCCATAATTTACACAATAATATTGACGCAATTATTGACACAATAATTTCTCCCGCACACGCCTCAGGAGCAGCCCTGCAAAGAGGTCAAGCATTCTTACCGGTGGGTTTTAGCCATGTCTCATCCGTCACGGACGCTCATTCTGGCCAGCGCCTCACCGCGCCGGAAAGATTTGCTGGCACAAATCGGCGTGACACCGGCTGTCATCACCGCAGCGGAACTTGACGAAACACCCCGTCCCGGGGAAATACCCCGCCTGCTGGCAAAACGTCTGGCCTGCGAAAAAGCCAACACCGTTGCAGCCCGGCATTCTGACGGGGCCGTGTTGGCGGCGGATACGGTGGTGGCCTGCGGACGGCGCATTTTGCCAAAGGCAACAGATGAAGAGGCGGCCCGGGCGTGTCTTACTCTTTTGTCGGGGCGCGCGCACCGCGTTTATACGGCCGTGTGTCTGGTGATTAACGGCAAAGCCCTCGAAAAAATGTCCGAGACACGCCTCATTTTTAAACGTCTGCATGAGCAGGAGATTGCCGCCTATCTCAAAACCGGCGAGTGGCACGGCAAAGCGGGCGGGTATGCCATTCAGGGCTATGCGGGCGCTTTTGTTCGGCAACTTACGGGTTCGTGGACAGGCGTGGTGGGGCTGCCTCTTTTTGAAACCGCCGCCCTGCTTAACGGGAATGGTCTTTTGCCGGCTACCGGCGGGGGTAATCTTTTGGCTTCATCCCCGCCCTCTCCCTCGTCGCCTCATGAGGAAGGTTCATGAATACAGGTCGTAATACTCATAAGACGGCTTCATCCGGGGGGAAGCCCTGCCCCATCTGCAAGAAGCCTTCCGTTGCGGCGTTTCAACCCTTTTGTTCGCGGCGGTGCGCGGATGTGGATTTAGGGCGCTGGCTGAACGACAATTATGTTATTTCAGGCAGCGGCTTTGGCGATGATCCGGACGGGGAGGAAGAATAGGCCGGCATCTGGACAGGCATATTTCTATTGCCTATAACCCCGATGGGGCTTCACAAAACCCCAATGCCCCCTGTAGGCCCAGGTAGCTCAGTCGGTAGAGCAGCGGACTGAAAATCCGCGTGTCGGTGGTTCGATTCCGCCCCTGGGCACCTTTCCGCCCTGTCCTTTGCCAAGGCAGTGGTTCATATTGTAACGCACAATTAATTTTGTCACTTTCTAACTAAATCTGTCACCAATATAATTAAGCTTTGTCACCAAATTCATAAGATATTGTTTTTAAGGCAAATATTTTTCCATTTTTGCAATCTGCTTTTTGCCATTTTGCCAGAATGACGTAGCGGGTAGTTTGTTGCTTTATGGGTTACCTTGGACACATATTGCCTTATTTTTAGGGTGATTATATAAAGCAGCCTCGGGCAAAAAGTCGTCTTCGTGGATAGCAATTACCACTCCAGCGCGACCTCTGCACGGGCATCAGTCCTGATATCATCGCCCAGATCCACGGACCGACCAGCCAGCCTCACACGACCCGTGCGTGGGCTTGTGAGGGTACCGGTCAGATCGGACCGCCAGCCTCCGCCAAGGTCCATGGTCAGCCCCGTATGGACACCGCACAGCGCCGCATCATATGCTCTCAGCAATGTGCCATCTTCAGGAATCATGTGCTCGTAACGGCAACTGACACGCATCAGAGACCTGATATGGGGTGTTACCTCGTAATTTGTGCTTAGATGAGCCGTCAACGCCAGCGTGGGCCCATTCTCCCAGGAGCCGGTGCCACGAACGGGTGAGAAATCAGAGGCGGGAGACACGAATTCCGCATCTACCCGCATCAGGCCTCCTTCCAGTGCCAGTCCCAGACGTTCAGTGTGGCTTTCGGTTGCAGACGGAGGATGCGCCATAAAGGCTCGCAGGGTAAAGGCACCGAACCCCTCCAATCTGGGCAATGGCGCGGCTGCGGGTGTCAGGTATCACGTCCATCCAGACTTTTCTGGACTTCTTCTCCGTGATGCCGATCACGATCATCTTTGTCGGGCCCCCATGACTGTTCGGAATCCTGTCAACTGTCAGATTCCGAGATTACATTACTGGCATGCCAGATGATTTTTATTCCGTTATGCTCCAAATCGTCTTCAGACGAAACGACCTCACCATCCCAGTTGTCTTGCCGGGAGATCTGCCGCCAGTGTAAAATCGCATTCAAGTCTGTCTCATACGCACTAAATATGTCTCAAAACGCATTAGCCTTTGTCTCAAGATTGATAAATAATTGATTTTTCTATAAAATAATTACTGCTTGTGCAAACTTTTTTTGACCCTTGACCTGCCCCCATCAACACGTCCAGTTTGAAAGTTAGTTTATGATCGCTCTGGAGTCAGTTTAGGTCACATCTTCTCTAACAATCCTGATGGTCCAATTTATGGGGGAGGGTCAATCCTACGAGCAATCTAAGTATTAAGTTCTATTACTTTTCTCAGAGCTTCTCGAGCACTTTCATCCAAAGGAATACTTAATGCTGGTGCTGAAATATCTAATATTGAGGCTAATTTGAAAATACCTGACATGTTTTTATTATTGCACATTCCTATAATTTCAGGACAAACATAGCTTGGATTAGAAAATCTAAATCCTTGATTATTTGCTACTAGAGACCAGTGCTTAACAACAAGTCTGTCTAATGCTTCGTTTATTTCTTCCTTTCCGTCTTGGCCATGCCAATGAGCTAATATATTGAGTACCCGAAAAAAAGCCCCCCAAAGTTCGGTCGGCGTAGTGTCGTTTTGCCTTAAATAAAGGATGGAAGCTGCAGCTAATTGATAAGCATCATTGACTGGCTGCTGTCCACCAAGGACTCCGATGAAATCGGTAAACTCTTGAATTAATGCAACACTAGTTTCTGCATCACTAACCCATTGCTCAAGAGGAAGATTTTCTTCTGGTTCCAAAATTGTAAGAACCAAAGATGCCCCAATAATTCTCCATAATATATGCTCAAAATTATCTTTCCAATATTGGCTGGGCAAAGGAGCAATTTCTTCTCTCATCGTGCCAATATCAATTCGCCCTGCGTGTTGCTTGTTATGAGCCATAATTTCAAAAACAGATACAGTTCGAGAGATAAGAAGCGAAAAATCACCTTTTTTCCAGCAATTATCAAGCATAACTAACCGCTGCCTACCAACTAAGAGAGTTGTAGGCGGCTCTGTAAATTTTCGGCGGGTGTATTCGTATATTCCTAGATCCAATTCTAGGTTCTGCTCCGTATATGACAGAATCTCCCAAAGAGTGTGAATATCTCGAGTGCCGTAATTGAGTATATCCTCACCTGGATCAGTATTAGTGAACATACCTACAAATGGTTTTGTTAAATACTCACCTGCAGTTTGATTCTCAGCTTCTGATGCTTCGTTGTAGATGCAGGTTAGTGCATTTCCAACGCTAGCATAAAGGTAGTGTGAATATAGATCCTCAGTAATAGGAATGTTCTCAAGAAGAGATAGCACCACCTTAAACTTTTTCAAGGCTTCAGACCATTCACCGCGCTCCCAAATTGCTAAAGCAGCTTCGGCTTGAAAGCCTGCTTGAAGCGCTGGAGCCCGAGAATGGGGGTTTTCAACCCTACCTACAATGTCAGCAGCTCGGTTGAAAAAAATCTCTACTTTCTTCAAGGAATTAATTTTTGCCGCACAAATGCCAGCCAATTTTAACATAAATACATTTGCCTTATCATGCATTTCGTCATTTTCCCAGATGACATCATAAATTATCGCTGCTTGGGTGTATTTTTCTTGGTGAAAGAATATTTTTGCTTTCTGGTTAAGTAAATAAATATCATTTGGGAATTTGACTAATCCTTCTTCAATAATGCTTAGTGCTTGATCAGACTTCTCCATATATTCATCTAGGATTATAGTTTTTGCAATTATTGCTTCTTTCAATAGATTGTTGCAATTCCATGCTTGTGACATATCAATTAATTTGTCGAAGACCCTTATTAGATTACTGGTATCGTATTCCTCTTTATTAACCTCTTTAATCCACGCACAACTAATCAGGTCTCCCGCAAAATCTACATTTAAATTAAATGTTCCTATTAAAAATACTCGTTCATCATTAGATAATTCATCTAAAGTATTTATAATTTTTTCAAGATGCTCAACTCCGGATACTCTATAGGCTTCAAGCAAAAACAATGTTTGAGCAAAATGGTTATTATCTGAAATTCTTAAATCTGGAAAACTTTTTGGAAAATTGCTCGCTAAATCCGCTAATTCTTCCGTGTTTTCAATTACATCTCTGATACCTAAGAGCATAGGGATAGTTGTTTCTGGTGGTAGTGCAACTTCTGCCTGAGTGAGAATTATAGAATATGCCATCGCAATAACAGCCTGCTTGCCCCGCACTTGTTGAATATTTTTTATTAAACCGCTCACGGTATTCACTAACCTAATTACATCTGGTTTTTTACCCCTTGTCTCAGCTATTTTAATTTGAGCTAGTCTGAACAAAATTTCTACAGATGGGTCATTTGGCAACAATTTTCTTTCGTCTGGGCCCATCCCTACAATGAGGTCCCCTACAAACGTAAAGTTTTGCAATTGTTCCGTATTAAGTTGAATTATTCGACTTGATAAGATAGTAACAGGATTAGAATATTCTGAGTAAAATGCATGAATAAATGCCTCAAAAACTTCAAACTCATTGAGTGACTTCTGACTGATAATTGAATCTGCTATAATTGAGTGAACTGCCTTAATTTCTCTTATATTAAGAACATGATTCGCTGAACTCATCAGCAATGGTGACACTCTGTATTTTTCCTTTCCTTCATCCTCAACCCAGGGGCCGATTAACTTCTCAAACACTTCACCTGGTAACGAAATTGCAGGTGGACATTCAGCAATTTTAATTGCAGTGCTACGGGCGAAACTACCAGATATGATAGATAGTCTATACAGGAGGCGTCGGGCATCTTCAGTATCTAACTCTTGCGTTAGATAATTTCGAAAATTTCTTTGTACTTCAGAAAAATCTGGCGCCGATAACGCTTCTTCTGGTGAAAGTGCTTGCCAGCCCTTTTGACTCTGGCTACGAACCCGTGCATGTACTAATTGAGGGTGACCATGAGAAAATATTCTTATTACTCTCGCCCAATCCTTCACAGAGGGTTCATCGGATAGCCCATGTAATTTTATTGTATCGCTTATTTCGCTTTCATCCATATATGGTATTTCATGAATGGCGTCATCCGACAGTTCAAATTTTGGAAAGATAGATACCGGTGGATTGTAGGGAGAAGTAATTATTAGATAACCTCTAATTTCCCTTATTAAGTCTACAAATGAAGTCAGTTCTCCTTCAAATTCTCGCGACTGACTAAAATCTAAATCATCTAAAACAAAAAATGGTTCAATAGATCTTCCATGGACGGCAAAATATCCAACCCTAAGAATATTTCTAACTACTTCAGGTGTTAGCCCTCTCAATCCCGCCCTATTCCATTCACCTCCAATATTCCTAGTTATTTGGGTCGCCAAATTTGTTTTCCCAAGCCCACTACTACCGTGAATAATAAGTATTCGTTCAATCTGTATTATGTCAGTTTGTGTTTGGACTAATTTTGTCCTTGGTGATGATCCATCTGCAACTGGTACTGGACTACCAAAAAGGAGCCTTGGTGATGAGCCATCTACGACTGATATTGGACTATCGTAATTAATCGCCAAAGCAGCTTGCTCACCGCCAATAAACTGTTTTAGCGCTGTATCCACTAGCGCCTTAAGGCTTGGGGAATTTGTTGCAATAGATTTCTGAGTGGCAGCAAACGCCGTTAGCTGATGATATTCACTTTTTGGAATTCTGATAGTTGCAGAATTTGCAAATGCATCTAAAAAATCTTTTCTTCTTAGCGGAAACTTATTGTTTAATCTAATGTGCTCAATTACCTGTTGCAGTAAGTCAGGTAATGCACCACGACTATCATCTGGTAAGATGCCACTCCCATCCCCGTGGTACACTAGGCGCTCTTCAATTAAATCTATGAGGCTCTCAAGTTGCTTCTCGCCTAAATCCCACTTAAATTTTAATAATAATTTATTTCTAAATTCATCGTCTGAAGCAATAGTTGACCTGCCCCCATCCACACGTCCAGTTTGAAAGTTAGTGTATGGTCGGTCTTGGGTCAATCGGGATGA
>JBAJNM010000071.1 GCA_036881865.1 Parvularculales bacterium
CATGGCACTTTCATCCATGTCTTTGGGAATGTTCAGGAAAAAGGAATGCAGCATCCACAGGGTAAACGGCTGATTAATCGCCACCAGCACGACGATGGTGGTCGACAGTCTGCCCCACAGATTCCATTCAAAGAACGGCAGAAGATATCCCGAGACCAGAGTGATATGCGGCATGGCCCGGAAGATCAGAGCGGCGATCAGGAGCCAGAACGCATAGCGGTATCCCGAACGGGCGAGGGCATAACCGCCCAATGTGCCCATGGTCAGAGAAATAATGACGGTACTCAACACGACAATGACGGTGTTCAGGGCGTTTCGCCAGAATTCCTCCTGTATCCAGGCCCCAAAATAACCGTTGCCCGTGATCGAATCCCCGGTTTCAACAACTGTCATCACACCATATATCGCATTCCTCCAGTCTGCTTTGGAGAAGAAATCCCCCTGTACTTTGAAGGAACCCCAAACGGTCCAGACGAAAGGTCCGATGGCAATGAGCAGCCAGAATACGATCATCGACCAGACAAACCATTTCAGGAATGATGAGGATCTAAGAGACGGATCAGACAAATCTGGCCCTCCTGCTGTTGAATTCGCGCCAGGTATGGATGAGCACGGGAGTCAGCAGGATGCAGACTCCGATGATGGTCATCATCGAGGTTGCTGCGGCAGAACCGAAAAGTTTATCCTGACCGGTGAGGTCGTTGAAAATAATCCAGCTGAGCGTTGTCGCCTTGGAACTTGCCGAGAATGCGACGATTGGCTCGAAAACACGGAAATTATCCATCAGTTGCATCAGAGTGATGAAGACCACAAGCGGGGCCATATACGGGACGATGACATACCGAACCTGCTGCAACCGCGATGCCCCGTCAATCTTGGCGGCTTCGATGGTTTCCTGGGGAACTGTCTGCAACCCGGCGTAGAAGACAACGAAAGCGAACGGTGTTGAATGCCAGATCCCGTAGACAATCAGCATGACCCATGTCAGCGGGGCTGAGGCTTTGAGGCTGAGATCGGGATCGTCAAAAATCAACTGGAGAGTTGCTCCGATAATGCCGTCGGCATCCACCATCCAGAACAGGATCAATGATCCGACCAGAGGCGTGACGATCATCGGCAGAAGTGAGGCAAATATCGTCGGCCCCTTTACAATCGCCGGAAGTCGATTGACACCGAGGGCGATAAGCAAACCCAGAATGATCACAAACGGCGTGACGATGAATGTATAGGTCAGGGTGAAAAACAAAGCCTTATAAAAAGGCAGATTATAAACGCCTTTGATGAACGCCCCGAGCGTCTCTGTCGTCGCCCAGATTTCACCGACTTCGGTTATGGCCAGATGAGCCCGGTTACCATAGGTTCCGAGTCCGTTGAACCGTCCAAGCGGCGCTGCTTCTTTCAGCTTATCTGTTGCTTCAGCGTCGATCTGCAGCACGGTTTCGCATTTGAACGGGCTGCAGTTTTCAACCTCACGCATAATCTGTCTGTGTTCGACAAACAGAGACTGAACTGAAACCGAGACGATCGGAAGAGCGATGAACAGGATCATCGCTAGAAAAGAAGGCCAGACAAACCAGGCAAAGGTGCGATGCGGCATGGCTGTATCCGTAAAAACGTTTGAGCCGGGCAGTGCCTGACGGCACCGCCCGAATCACTTTAGTTAATGAAGCCCTGCTCTTTAGCTGAAGCCGTGTAAGCCGCCTCAATGTCAGTCAGCGTCTGCTCGGCACTTTCATTGCCCTGCAGGAAGTCAGGCAGTTCCTGAAATGCCGCTGAGTGCAAAAGCCCCATGTAAGGCAGCATAGGATAAGGCTCGGCACCGGAAGCGGAAACCAGAGCGACACCCTCGGCGGCAAGACCGGGCTTGTAGGCGTCCATCAGCCAGACTGCTTTGTCATTATTGTTTTTGACCATTTCGTCCGAAATACCATTAATCAGTGCGATAAAGGTCGCTTCGGCATCCTCGTCGGAGATGTTCTTGGCGATGGTGAAACCGTCCCACCACAGGCTTGACGCCGGTGTGGATCCGCCCCTGACTGTCAATGCATTGGCCGGCTTGGTCGCTTTGACGACCTCTGGAGTTGACCCCTCATCGTCGATCAGACCGCCAATGGACGACCCCCACATGACGGCCATGGCCAGTTCACCTGATTCCCAAATCGGTGCGACAACACCGGTGTTATAGGTCAGGAAATCCGGATTTGAGTATTCCACCAGCGCTTTCAGCATCTCAAGCGTTTGACGACCGGCTTGGTTGTTGACCGACACTTCCGGAGTACCCGATTTAAAGAACGAGCCGCCGTGACCGAGATACATGTTGACGAATTCCTCACCCAGATTCCAGTCCGACTTGGTGAGCATGGCAAACGGATATTTCATGATCCCTGCTGAACGAATGGCTTCTGCGGTCTCAAGAACCTCTTCGTAGGTCTTTGGCACCGGTTTGCCGACCTGTTTCAGAATATCCTCACGAACAACCAGATGCTGGGCGTTCGCCATAAAAGCCACTGCCATGATCTTACCGTCAATGCGGATCAGCTGGCTCGGCTTAAGATTCTTCCCGTGTTTGGCCACCAGATCATCCAACGGACGGATCAGGCCGTCATTCAGAAGGGGCACAATGGAAGAGTTGGCCGCAATCTTCGCGGTGTATTCAGACGGGTTGGCGGTCATCGCCTCCACCTGAATATCGTTGTGCTTTGCTGTGTGGTTCTTGGAAAAAGTCGCCCCGCTGCCGATACATTTTTCAGCATAATCGACGACCGCATGCAGTGCGGGAAAGTCGTTTGCGAGAATGGAAACGTTACCGCTTGTAACCGGGCAAGCCGCTGCGGCAACCCCAGAAGACAGTCCCCACACTGTTGAGGCCACTGCGATTTTTTTGATGATAGACATGAAGTCCCTCCCTGTGATTAATCGGTATTATATTCTTGAGAAGCGGATATTGGCCACGAAAAAGCGCAACCAAATTCGCATACGTATGCAATTCTGTATAACTGATTCGACTTCGAACTCCAAAGACTTTTAAAACCCGGTGATCTGGCGCTGGCGCTCAATCAGATCAACACCGAGTTGGGCAAGAAAATCCAGATGATCGATGAAATTCCAGTTTTCGGCAAGCTTGTCGCCTTCGCGTCGGTACAGATCGACAACGCGCATACTCGCCTTTTTATCGGATTTCGGTGCCAGACCGATATATCCGCCCCTGGATTTCACATCAAAAGTCGGCCAGCCGAAAAAACCGCCATAGCACCCCTCGGCAAATTCCGTGCGGTGCCCGAAAAACTCGCCCCATTCAAGCCCCTTCTCGAAAGGAACACAGTGTTGCTTAAGATAGCACTCCTGCGTGTATGGAGCGCCGATACCGCCGGGACCCCACCAGATCATGTCATCCGTCCAGTCCAGGGATAAGTCGGTCCTCGTCGTTTTCACATCTTCGGACAGCAAACGGTCAATCATCCTCACGAAAAGCTTGAGCGTCGCCTGCCCCTCTTCTTCGGGCTGATTGCCGAACAACAAACCATCATGCGTGCGGGGGCCGGGGGTGACGATCGTCGCTGCTGTTGACGGCTGGTATACTTCGGCCCGGGCCTGCATCATCAGGTTCATGACATCCAGGAATATTGTCGATTCCGTGATTTTGTCGCCGGCCACCAAATTGAATTCGGCGTATCGCAACATGACCGACTGACGAGTCGGACGGATGCCGAGAAACGGTTTCTCGAACAACCCCAGAAGATGTCCCATCGAGACCACCCATATCTCAGGATCGGGGCTGAGATGGTTTTGTCCGGCGAAAAAAATGTCCTGTCGTCTTTGCAATGGCGAGAACGATTTTCGGATCCGGCTCCAGAAATTCTTTGCGGCAGCTTCAGCGCCGACTGCCGCCTTGAAAGGATGGGTGAAGGAGAAGGTGCAGTCCGCTCCGGTATGTCCGGACAGCGCTTCGGGAAGCCCCTCAGGCGTTGAGGCATCCAGAAGGCCGTAATGCGACAGGACGACAGACTTAGCCCGGGAAATGCAGCTTGAGGCTTTGATCATGTTCGCGGCACCCTGGCCATCCGGCCGAGAATATCAACACCCTGCATCAGCCAGAAATGCAAAAGATCGATAAATATCCAGTTTTCTGTGAGTTTGTCCCCCTGCCGGCGATACATGTCAATGACCCGCATGTCCCCGGGTTTCTCGCTCGAGGGCATGCCCATGAATCCGCCTGTCGGTGTCAGCGTCAGGTTTGGCCAGCCGAAAAATCCGCCATATGATCCTTCGGCGATAAACGCGACATGGCCATTGAATATCCTGTCCTTAAAACCTTCGCGGAACGGGCCGGCATGCTGCTGCGCATAACGTTCGATCGTATATGTCGCGCCGATCCCCGCCGGCCCCCACCAGATCATGTCCTGATTCCAGCTGCGCTGCAATTCGTCCACCAGGGGTTCTGTCCGCCCGCCCGTCCATGATCTTAAGTCAGTGACCATATTCTCAATGGCGGCCAGCGTCTTCACGCCCTCCTCGCCTGGTTGCGGGGTGAACATGACGCCATCATGTGTCATGGGACCGGGGTGGATGAGGTGGGCTGCGGTCTGGGGCGGAAACGGTTTGAGTCCGGCCTGTATCATCAGATGGGGGATGTCGAAATACATTGCCGACTCGGCAATTTTACCGTCAAGGACACGGTTGAATTCGGCATAGCGCAGCAGGGCAATTTTGCCGGTCGGGGCAATACCCAGCCAGGGTTCGTCAAAGAGCCCCATCAAATGGCCCATGGAAGCCACCCAGATGCCGGGATCGTCGGCTAGGGAATTGTCTCCGGCCATGAAAATATCAAGCCGCCGCTGCATTGAGGACAGGGCGGATTTCAACGGCAACCAGAATTCTTGCGACACCGTCCCGGCACCGTTCAACTCATTGAAGGGATGAAACCCCCGCCAGCGGTAGCCGTCACTGACATAATCCTCAAGGCAGGTCGTGACGGCCTCGCCCTGAGCGGCGTCAAGAGCGGCATAATATCCGCGGATAAGATCTTTTTCTTGTTGGAAATCGGCCACGGAGTCCTGCCGTATCACTGTCAAAAACGAAACTTGATTAATAACTTGATTAATAACTTGCCAAGTCAAGACGGCCTTGTCTAGACTATTTGCAAGCGTATGCAAACAAATTAGCATCGCAATATAAGATAACGGGAGCCTCATTCATGGCAGAAATCGAGTTGCGCGACCTGTCGAAACGCTGGGGCAGGGTGGTCGCCGTCGACAAGTTCAATTTGACGATTGCCGATCAGGAATTCCTTGTCCTTCTCGGCCCTTCGGGGTGCGGTAAAACCACAACCATGCGGATGATCGCCGGTCTTGAAGAGGTCACGGAAGGGGATGTTCTGGTTGACGGCAAGCGCATCAATGATCTTGAACCCAAAGACCGTGATGTCGCCATGGTGTTTCAGAGCTACGCGCTTTACCCCAATATGAATGTCTATGAAAATATCCGCTTCCCGCTGAAAGTCCGCGGTGAAGACCCGGCCACCCATGATGTGAAAGTCCGCCGGGCTTCGGCAATGGTCGAGTTGGATGACTTTCTTGACCGCAAGCCTGCCGAGTTATCCGGCGGCCAGCGCCAGCGCGTGGCCCTCGCCCGGGCGATTGTCCGCGAGCCGAACGTCTTTCTCATGGATGAGCCGCTGTCTAACCTTGATGCCAAACTGCGCGTGTCCACCCGCGCCCAGATCAAAAACCTGTCCCACGAACTCGCCGTTACGACGATTTACGTCACCCATGATCAGATTGAAGCCATGACCCTTGCCGACCGTGTTGTGGTGATGGAAAACGGGGTCATTCAGCAGGTCGGCAGCCCCACCGAAATCTACAACAAACCCGCCAATGCCTTTGTCGCCGGATTTATCGGCAACCCGGCCATGAACCTGATCAAAGGCAAAGTTAAGGGCGGGACGTTTAAAGCCGAACATACCCAAATCAAAAACCTGAAAGGTACCGACGGCGGCGCCACGCTGGGATTCCGTGCTGAGGATGCCCGTGTGGTCAAATCAAAAGGCGATATCAATGCGCCGATCTATTCCCTGGAGCTGCTGGGGGATGCCGCCATGGTCACAGTCCGTATCGACGGCCAGCTGGTCTCGGTCCGCACCGACAAGGAGTATCGCGCCAAGATCGGAGATAATGTGTCGATTGCCGTGCCCAACAAGATCTGCCACCTGTTTGACAGCAAGACCGGGGCGCGGATCGGGGCACGGGTCGGGGGCGATTGATCCTGATGATTGGAGAATGACATGAAAGGAAGCCGACCCGAACAGGCGGTGCTGAGCCGGAATACCGATATGTCCAAAACCGATGAAACGCGGGAGGTGATCGAGTCCATGATCGACGGGCTCAATGATCACAGGATTGAGGATATGGGTGAGTTTTTTGCCGAAGGGTTTCGCTGGATGGGAAATACCGGCTGCGGTGTTAAAAACGGACTAAAAGCGTTTCAGGAAAACTGGCAACGTCCTTTCCAGGCGGCGTTTTCCGATAAAACCTGCATCGACGAGGCCCGTCTCTTCATGGGGGAATGGGCGGCGGCTTTCGGCCGGCAGGAGGCCGTGCATTCGGGCGCGTTCATGGGCATCGCCCCCACCGGAAAGAAAGTCGAAATCCGCTATATGGATTTCTGGAAAGTCGAGGACGGCAAAATCACCGATAACTGGGTCATGGTCGATTTTCCCCACGTCATGGCCCAGCTGGGGGTCGATGTCTTCAACGGGGAAGGATGGGAAGCCTATGACCGCGGTGAACGTACCCCGCCAGCACCGCAAGAGATATGAACATACGACCGGAAGGATGTGAGCCATGGCTGTCGACTATCTAAAACGCAGCAAACCCGAAGCTGAAATCGCCGCTGATGACGCCAGAACACGGTCCACCGTGGAAACAACTCTCGCGGATATCGAGAGGCGCGGTGATGTCGCTGTGCGCGAGCTGTCCGAGAAATTCGACGATTACTCGCCGGAGAATTTCCGTCTCAGCGACAGTGAGATTAATGCGGCAATGAATAAGGTCTCAACCCGGGATATGGAGGATATCAAATTCGCCCAGAAGCAAATCCGCCGGTTTGCCGAAGAACAACGTTCCAGCATGACTGACATCGAGGTGGAAACCTTGCCCGGTGTCATTCTCGGACATAAAAATATTCCCGTGCAGTCCGTCGGCTGTTATGTCCCCGGCGGCAAATTCCCAATGGTGGCCAGCGCGCATATGTCGGTATTGACCGCATCCGTCGCCGGTGTGCCGCGGATCATCGCCTCGGCTCCTCCGGTGGATGGTGAGCCGCATCCCGCCATTGTTGCCGCCATGGTCATGGGCGGGGCACATGAGATTTACGTCATGGGCGGTATTCAGGCTGTCGGGGCCATGGCCATCGGCACCGAAAGCATCACACCCGTCCATATGCTGGTGGGTCCGGGCAATGCTTTTGTGGCCGAGGCCAAACGCCAGCTGTTTGGCCGTGTCGGGATCGATCTCTTTGCCGGGCCGACGGAAACCATGGTCATTGCCGATGTGACCGTCGATGCGGAACTCTGCGCAACCGATCTTCTGGGGCAGGCTGAGCACGGGTACAACTCCCCCGCCTGCATGATCACCAATTCCCGCAAACTGGCCGAAGACACGCTGGCTGAAATCGACAGGCTTCTGAAAATCCTGCCCACCGCCGAGACCGCCGGGGCGAGTTGGGCCGAATACGGCGACATGATCCTTTGCGGGAGTTATGACGAGATGCTCGCCCTCGCCAATGAAATGGCCTATGAGCATGTTCAGGTCATGACCGAACGCGATGACTGGTTCCTTGAGAATATGCAGTCCTACGGCGCCCTGTTTCTGGGGCCGCGCACCAATGTCGCCAATGGCGACAAGGTCATCGGCACCAACCATACCCTGCCGACCAAAAAAGCCGGACGGTATACGGGCGGGCTTTGGGTGGGCAAGTTCCTCAAGACACATTCCTACCAGAGAGTGCTGAGTGATGACGCCGCGACGATGATCGGCAAGGTCGGCTCCCGGCTCAGCATGCTTGAAGGTTTTGTCGGGCATGCCGAACAATGCAATATCCGCGTCCGGCGCTACGGCGGCGGGAATGTCCCCTATGGCGAGGCGGCCGAATGACAAATCATCACGACAGTAATGCCAAGGCCCTGGCGCCGGTACAGGGAGCCCAATACGACTGGGATGAGGGGGCTTTGCGCGCCGCCCTCGGCAAGGCTTCTGCTGAGGATGCCGTCTTCAGGCTGGCCCATCCGTTCGGTGAAATGCCGGGATTTGATGCTTTCCATGATCAGGCTCTGGCGGTCCTTAAGGCGGCATGGCCAGACCTTGAACGCAGGGACTGGCTCATCATGGCAGGTGAGGATGAGGATGGCGAGGACTGGATCGGCTGCGGCGGTCATTTTATCGGCACGTTTACCGCGCCGTTTCTGGATATACCGCCAACGGGTCATCTTACCCATATGCGATTTCATGAATTCTACCGGTTTCGCGAAGGCCGCATTGCCGAATATCAGGCCCTCTGGGATATTCCGGAAGTCATGATGCAGGCCGGAGCCTGGCCGATGTCACCGTCACTGGGACGCGAGTTTTGCATTCCGTCCCCGGCCTCCGGCGACGGTCTGATCAGATCACAGCGCGATGGGAAGCAAAGCGAGGGGAGCCGGAAGCTGATTATCGACATGCTTGGGCATATGAAACGCCATCCGGGCGAGGGCGGTCCCGAAGTGATGGACATGCCGCGGTTCTGGCATCCAAAGATGAACTGGTACGGCCCTGCGGGAATCGGCACAGGCCGGGGTATTGCCGGTTTCAGGCACTGGCATCAAATCCCGTTTCTGAACGGTATGCCGGACCGCGGCAGCAAGGTTGATGAGATCAACTATCATTTCTTCGGCGATAATAATTACGCCGCCGTGACAGGCTGGCCCGACATGATCCAGACCATCAGCCATGACGGCTGGCTGGGTATCCCGCCCCTGGGTCAGGAGATCACCATGCGAAGCCTGGATTTCTGGCGCATCGAGGACGGGTTGATTCGTGAGAACTGGGTCATGGTGGATATCCTCGATATGTACCAACAGATCGGGGTGGATGTATTTGCCCGTCTTCGCGAGTTCAATAAAGCGCGTCCCATGGGATCAATTGAGATTGCGGAGGCCGGATGATGACATCCCGGGTTACCTCTCTTGATGTTGCTCAGCGTGCCGGAGTGAGCCAGTCTGCGGTGAGCCGCGTCTTCACCCCGGGCGCATCGGCATCGGAAAAAACGACCGCCAAAGTCCGTAAAGCCGCCGCCGAACTCGGATACCGCCCCAATTCCCTGGCCCGGGCCATGGTCTCGGGAAAGTCCGGCATTATCGGGCTCATCGTGGCTTATCTCGGCAACCAGTTCTACCCCACCGTGCTCGAACAGCTTTCTGAGAAGCTGCAAAACAAGGGCTATCATGTTCTGGTTTTCATGGCCTCTCAAACTGCAGGCAATTTCGACAATGTCGTTGAGGAATTACTTGACTATCAGGTTGACGGCATCATCGCCGCATCTGTGGCGCTGTCATCCGATTTATCCGAGCGTTGCCGCACGGCGGGAGTGCCGATGGTGCTATTCAACCGCAGTCTGGACGACCCTGAATTATCGGCGGTTACTTCCGACAATTTTTCCGGCGGCCGTGATGTTGCGCGCCTTCTCGTTGCCGGGCGGCATCGCCGCATCGCCTATATCGCCGGATGGGAAGGCGCATCCACGCAGCGTGACCGCGAGGCTGGGTTCAGGGCCGGTCTTGAAGAAGCGGGACTTCAGCTTTTTGCCCGCGGGGTTGGGGATTTCAAGCAGGAGACGGCACGCCGGGTCACCCTCGACATGTATGAAAACGGTGCCGGCCCGGATGCGATCTTCGTTGCCAATGATCATATGGCATTCAGCGTCATGGATTGTTTGCGGTCTGAGTTAGGCAGAAGAATTCCCGAGGATGTTTCCGTCATCGGCTATGATGATGTGAAAGCTGCGGGCTGGCCTGCCTACGACCTCACCACGGTCCACCAACCCGCCGGCGAGATGGTTGATAAGACCGTTGAAATTTTAATGGAGCAGATAGAAAGCCGTGATACCGCACCAAAACAGATTGCGATCAGACGGCCGTTGACCATCAGGGGCTCAGCCCGGATACCGAAAGGATGGAAACATGAAGGGGTTTGATAAGAAATGGACGGATTTTCCCGATTATATACTCGGGATTACCCATGAGATCTGGGAAGGCCGGAATATCGCCAGTCTACATGACTATTATACAGAGGATATCCCGGTGCGCTCACCGGGGTCCGTGATCAAGGGCAACAAGGCCGTGATTGCCGCGACCATGGCGACACTGGCGGAATTTCCCGACCGCAGACTTCTCGGCGAGGATGTGATCTGGAGCGGGACGCCTGAGAAGGGCATGCTGTCCTCGCACCGCATACTGTCAACGGCAACCCATCTCGGAGACGGCGTCTACGGTGCGGCCAGCGGCAAGACGGTGGGATACCGCGTCATCGGCGATTGCCACGCCATCAACAACCAGATCAATGACGAATGGCTCGTCCGCGATCAGGGCGCCATTGTCCGGCAATTGGGGTGGGATCCGAAAACTTATGCCGCATCGCGAATTGACCGTGAGGGTGGTCCCAAAAACTGCATCAAGCCGTTTACACCTGAAACTGATATCAAGGGTCCCTACATGGGGCGCGGCAATGATGATAAATGGGGGGCGGTCTATGCCGACATCCTCGGCCGGATCATGCAGGCCGATTTGACGGTGATCCCCGATCAGTATGACCGGGCCTGCCAGCTGGAGCTTCCGGGCGGAGTCACCGGACACGGACATGATGATGCTGACCGTTTCTGGATGGGACTTCGGGCCAGTTTCCCCGATGCAAAATTCACGATCGAGCATCAGATCGGCCGTGAGGATAAGATGAAGTCTCCGCGGGCGGCAATTCGCTGGGGACTCTATGGCAGTCACAGCGGGCAGGGCGGCAGTTTTGGCGTGCCAACGGGCGCGATGGTCTATATTATGGGAATCTGTCACGCCGAGTTCGGGCCGCGCGGCATTCATCGGGAATTTGTGGTCTTTGACGAGACCGCAATCTGGAAACAAATACTCATGCATACGGGGTGATTATGATGACAAAATTAGAAGAACGCATTGTGCGCTACGGCGATCTGATACCGTGCAAAACGGCATTTATAGATGCGCATACGCCGGGATCCGATCGAAAGGAAAATTTCACCATTATCGGCGGGGGCGTCTCTGAAAGTGCCGATCAGCATGTCCATATAAAGGAAACGCCGGGATTCAATATCGGGGCGGCAGGTCAGGCGCCAAATTGCCGGAATTCCCTTCATACCCACCGGACGGCTGAGGTGTTCTGCGTGCTCAAGGGACGCTGGCGGTTTTTCTGGGGCAATAAAGGAAATGACGGCGAGGTCGTGCTCGAAGAAGGCGATGTGATCAATATCCCCACGGGGATTTTCCGGGGTTTTGAGAATATCGGCACGGACTACGGGATGATTCTAGCCATTCTGGGCGGTGATGATGCCGGTGGCGGTGTTGTCTGGGCTCCCCAGGTCATTGAAGACGCCAAGGACCACGGTCTCATTCTCGGCAATAACGGCAAACTCTATGACACGAAGAAAGGCGAGTCCCTGCCTGACGGTATCGATCCGATGCCGGTGCTGGATGAAGAGCAGATGGCTCTTTTTAAGACAGTGACCACGACGGAATTCGTTCCCCGTTTTGTGGCGCGCTATTGGGATATGATGGCCATGGCCGACCGGCAGCCCGCCCTTGTGATCGACAAGGACGGAATGCTGAAGGATAAGCCCGGGTTCAGCCTGGAGTTAGTTCGGGAAAGCTCGCTCAAAAAGCCGAAATACAAAACCGACCGCTTCGAGGTGCTGATGGTGATGAAGGGACATTGGAAACTGATCTGGGAAAGTGAGGAAACGACACTGGCCCCGGGCGATGTCTGCGCCCTGCCCCCCGGTAAGGAGCGGAGCCTGATGCCGTCCATGAACGGTGAGGCTGCCCTGTTGCGAGTTCGCAGCACCGATGATGAGGCTGGCCCTACCATGGGTTTTGACACCCCGGCACCGTCACGGCGCTAGGGTAAAACTGAGGAGAAGTTCAAATGGCTAAAATCAGAACCACCCATGTGGGATCACTGCCTCGTAGTCAGGAGGTTGTGGATTTCATTTTTGCCCGTGAGAATGAAAAGGATTACGACCCCTCCGCTTTTGCTGAATGCATGGCATC
>JBAJNM010000072.1 GCA_036881865.1 Parvularculales bacterium
CACAGTTGACAGTAATAGGGTTAGGACGTTGTCCTAGACCTGCTTATTCCCATTTGCTAAGCTTGTAGATTATCAATATCATTATCTACGAAGGTTGTCCTAGACCTGCTTATTCCCATTTGCTAAGCTTGCATGAGGTCAACACGATATAGTTTATCAAGTTGTCCTAGACCTGCTTATTCCCATTTGCTAAGCTGCAAGCGTTGGTATATCCCCGCCGATTTTGGTTGTCCTAGACCTGCTTATTCCCATTTGCTAAGCTGAAACACGTAAAGAATGGCGCGACGCTAAAGTTGTCCTAGACCTGCTTATTCCCATTTGCTAAGCTAGGAGTTGCGTAAGGTTTTGATTTTCAAGTGGTTTTGCCGTTCGGTGAGCGGCAAAACCACATCAAAAAAGGCGCAATTGGGAGGGTTTGATCTCATTTTTGATTCGCCCCTTGGCGTAAAAACGCCTCATATTTGCAAACTGCTTATCGGTTATTGTCAGAATATCAATTTTTCCACCGGGGGGCAATTGTTGCTGAATTTGCCCACCAACGGCATCGGCCTTTTCGCCGGAGGCGCAATATTTCAAGTAGATTGAGAATTGCGACATCTCAAAGCCGAGATCCAGCAAATGATTGCGAAAGCCAGTTGCTTGTTTACGCTCTTTCCTGGTACCGACCGGTAAATCAAACATGACGAAAAGCCACATGATGCGATAGGGGCTGAGGTGACGGCGGGTCACAACGCCGCTATTTCCAATGGGTCAGGCAGAACCGGCATCAATAGTGTATCGGCTTCACCCATATAATAGGCGGCCAAAGAGCGACTGACACGCACGGCAACTTGTGACAGTGGAGAAATCTCCCCGGCAACAGGCAAGGAAAGTGTCATCAATGATGCGAGGTCTGATTTTATTTCAACGTTTAAGTCGCCAATGTCATCATAATTTTTTTTATAGATAAGGTAGTCGGCAATCGGGCGAAATGGCTCCATCACATCATCCACCAGATTGAGGGGGTTTTGCGGGTTTTTGTGATGCAGGCTGAAACTGGGGTGTAGTCCAGCTCCCACCAAACCCCGTGCGACACCGGCACGAACGACCGTATAGGCATAATTCAGCACGACGTTGAGCCCCGGCGCATCACGATTGCGGCGAAAATCAGAGCCAAATAATTCCTGCCAATAGGCACGGGCCGCTTGCGCTTCACAATTGTCCGGATCACCGGAGCGCACATTGTCGGCTAACCGCTTTAGCCGCACATCGGACTTACCGGCCCGCGAAAGCACTTCGGCCTGATTGGTGATTTTCGCTTTAACGATGGTTTGCCAAGCACGTTTACGCTTGGGCTCAGAAAGCGTTGCTTGCGCCCGCATCACCTGAAATTGCCTGTTATACCCCTGCACGGGTAGCGTCCATGTACTGGGCAAATAATTCTGCCCGCAGGTGACAACCGGCACATTGCGTTGCGCCAGATGGTCAAGCAAATTGGTGGAAACAGAACAGCCCGGAACGGAAATGATGATGGCGGCAATATCATCCAGAGGAACCTGCCCCAATTTCTCGCCATCATGGCGTACTTCCAGAAAACCACGATGCTTGTTCAGCCAGTGGCCGGGATCGGTGATCTCAACTATCTGCCCGACCATGGGTTAACCATTCTTGCGGCGCTTTTCATAGCTCACTTGCCCCGTTGGGCTAACGTGAACCTTGCGGGCTTTGAGTTCCCGCAATTTACCGGGAGCCTTTCTGAAATATGAAAACTCTTTATTCTTCTTATCACGGTCGCGGGCATCTACGTTGGCTTCGTTAAGGGGAGCAAAAGACAGTGTTCCGGGAGTTGTTACCTGCAACCGCAGCAACCTTTTCACGCCATTTTCTTCAATTTCAATACAGTCATCTTTCTGTAACCGCATGATAAGGCGAGCGGCTGGATGAGGCCGTTTGGTCACACCGGGCCGGAAGCCCTTTTGACTGGCCGTAAAGCGTGTAATCACCCTTTCTTCCCACATCCCGGCCTCTTCATGGCCTGCCGGATATTCGTAAATCTCGGTAGCCCAGTTACCGTCGCTTTTGTACGCTTTGTATATCTTTCCGCTTTTATCTTTGATCGGAATAACACTTAAAGTTTCTGTTCGGCGTAAATGACGTATGCCTTTCTCTTTGGCCAAACTCATAACACCTTCATCCCCTTTTTTGCCACTGCCCACGGCGTCATCAAAAGCGTGCAGAAATTCAGCGCGCAATTTATCATCGCGAATGGCTTCTACATGGTCGCGGCTTTTAAACCTGTCAACCATCCAGCGTGTCACTACTTCGTGTCGGCCTTTTCTGTCCGGACCGGACACAATGCCGTAGGCCGTGTCATTGTGAAGTTGTCCGCTGGTACTATCCTGACCCGGCAACATATTATTATTTTTGAGCGTTTTCTTCCCGGATTTGTGTGATACGACGATGTTGCGGACGATTTCTTTCACATCATCACGAAAACCCTCCCATGGGTCTATAACACTGTGACCGTCTTCGTTTTTCGGGAAGAGGCGATGCAAATTAGGAGTGTTAGTTTCTCGCTTACTGGCTTCACTCGCTACCCTTTGCAATACACTTCGGCTGGTCATGCCAATGACGATGGCGTCAACCGCGTGATGCCGGTGGTCATCGCGGTTCTTTTTCTGCTGTGCGTCTTCGGGAAGATTATCGCCTTGCAACACACCGTTCAGCCCCCAATGGCCGCGCAACAACGCCGTAAGCCGTCCGGTCAGAACGTCAATTCTGTCGATATGGCAAATATTTTTAAGGTATTCCCGCGTCAATCGTCCGATATAGCGGGTATCATTGAGGTGACGACTGGTGAAATCGTCATGGTCACGCCGCCATATATCAAGAGCGGTTTCCTGAAATCGCCATTGTTTGGCTTTGGCAAGGTCTTTGACACGTTCAAAAATCTCATCCCAATTATACCCTGATGGGCTAGAGCCGAACGCATCAAACGGTGTACGCTGACCCTTATCTCTATTGGCTTCCCGGGTGCAAATTACCTTATTGGCACGGCTGTCATCCAGCGAAATTGAGAAAGGGATAAGGTGTTCAATCTCGGTCTCGCCATTGAATAAGTCAGCGATGCCGATAATTTTTCCTGAAAAGGGGCAGCGTCTTCCGGCAGGGTCTTCACTCAATTCTTCCCATAATTCCACCCGCAACCGATTATCCCGGTTTATCCGTTGGCCGTGTTCTCCCAAAATTTTGTCAAGCCGCTCGTTCTTGTTCTGGTTCTTCTTTTGCCCGCGTTCAATCTCCTTGCGTTTTTCTGCGCCTACCGGTAACTCACGCCCCAATTCAATGGCAATGGAGTGCGGATGCCCGAAACGGGTAATCAATTCATTGACAACCTGTCTTATCTGGTTGAGTGCAATATGTACGGTCGGATTTGTAATGCCACCGTAATACTTTAGATCATTACCTTCATCTTCAGGTTTTCGGTTGCCCGGGATGATGTGCCTGCCATCATGAAACGCTTCACCGTAATAGGGTAAAGAATTTCTCGGTTCATATTTGCCATCATCACCCATCTTGCGTGTAAATGTGACAAACCCCTCAATCTCCTGAGTACAATTTTCTGCCGCTTCATGTTGGAGCGGTATAACGGTCTTTACCTCTCCGGTTTCCTCGTCATGCTTCTCAATACCACCCCGCATTTTTTCCAGCATCAGACATGCCGCTTCCTTTGATATATGCGCCGTGCCGTCTTGTAGCGTGGCATTGACACAATTTTCCGCAGAATGTTTAGGCAAATTGAAATGTTCAACCAGATAGTCTGCGATATCCTTATCGTCTTGCGATCCATCTCTAATAGATTTGGCTGCGGATATGCTTTTTCCTGACTTGTGCGCTTCTTCAGATTCCTTGTCCCGTTTTTGTTGTTCGGGTGTTCCGTTGATGATGATGTCAATAAAATTATCTTGTTTTTCCAGAGACCACTCATGCCATTCAGAACCGACATAATCCTCACGCTGCATAATGTTTGACGTGAGATTTCCATCAAACCCTTTGCGTTTTTCGCTCTCGAAATTGAATTCAAAATTACCTTCCTCAATATCCATCCGTTTGAGGATGTTTTTCATTTTACTCCAGACGATTTGACCGTTTTTTGTTTCCACCCTCTCCAAAAGAGTAACAATGGCATCACGAGCTTCCCACAGGCGGCTACAATCTGGTGCGTTTTGGAAATACCCTTGATCATTATTCCACCCCAGACTATTCACCTCCTGATACATGCGATAACGCTGGAAGCTCGGCATGGCGCGGAAGGTGCGGTCATGGGCAGGCATATAGGTGCATTTGCCAAGCTTTTGTGGCTTTAGCGGACGCTGGGTGAAAATGATTTTATGGAAAAGCGCTTTATCCCGCATCTCATTAGAAAAATGTTCAGATTGCGCACCCCATATTTTATTGAATTCATCCTTATATACTTCACGGTTTGGGTAGACGTCATACAGTTTGCCATTATCACCGGCACCGGGGCGGGCACGGGTCTGCTTACCCTCCTGTTGCCGACTGTATAGAAAACTGCCGTAGGTAAGGTCTTTTTGATCTGCCAGTTTCTCAAGAGCATTTTTGCGTGCATCAGCTTCACCTTGCCGAGCCGCTTTTTTGTCTTCTTTTGATAATTCCTTATATTCTTCTTGCGGCAGGGGCGGAGCAATCAACGTCATTTCCTGCATCAACAACCGTACCGAGCCGGAAACCTTACCGTTGGTTGTTTCCTCACTCCTATCTTTCCTATTGCTCTGAAATCCGCGGCGCTGGTTGAGATGAAAAAGAGCGCGGCCAACCAGATGAACCGCCTTCAACCCGCTTGCCGCATTGAGAGCGTCAGATGCAGAATCGCCCCGGGTTTTCAGATCGTTCAGAATATCACCCGCTTTATCGCTCAGCAGGCGGGCGCGTAATTCTAACGGGTTCAGTTTTTGTAGTGCCTGACGTGCGACACCATCAGTCTCGGCGGGGAATAACCCGACCCCGGTCAGTGCTTTCAGCAAATAGGTGCGGCGCTGTTTATAGCGGTCGTGCCGCCGTCGAGATGATCGCGCCTCGCGCCGGTCAGCCGCAAGCGTAGATTTTGATTGGTTGTCCCGTCCGTCAGAAAAAATCCGAGAACCGGCAGCTTTAATAGCAACGGGCGTGCCATTTGCACCAACCTCCAGAACGCTCCAACCCAGTGAGTTAGTACCGACATCCAAGCCAAGACGGTAATCCATCGCACTCTCCAATTATATTTCTTCTTGCCACGACACTTAACTATTGCCTAGTTTTTGATTATTGCTTAATCTACCTTCATTGGGAATAAGCAATTCTTGTGTCTAGGATTAACAAGTAAGAATTTGCAAAATTGATGGGGCTGCCTACGGGCGGCCCCATTCTTTTTTCCATTTATTGGGGGAAAGCAATATCTTTTAGACCTTCTATAAATGAGATTTTCAGGCCATTTGCGTACACAGGGTTATAGTTCCCTAAATTATAGGGGGTAGAGCACCTGTCTATTCCAGAGCAGAGATATATTTCTTCAACCCGTCATTAACCTGCGTGATTAAATTCTTGTCTACATAGGGCACCAACATGAAGGCGCACTGTTGCAGTCCTTCAGCGATGTCATGCGGGGTTGTCTGACCGGGTTCGTTTATGGTGTCCTCATAACGCGGCCATGCGCTCGATAACACCCACAAACTCTCTGCCAGTCGGTCACGCGATTCCTGATCTATTGCCGTCGGACCGGGATTGTGTTCGAGAAGATTTTCGAGAATCAGGCGGATCCCCATAAAGCCCTCTTTGTTAAGGTCCCGAAATCCGTTTGCCAGTTCGGTCGAGAGATGTGAGAGTTCACGCCCTGCCGATATAATAGAACGATAGCGCCATAGCAAGGACGCCCCGCCGGTATAATAGCCAACGGCCTGCACCGGATGGATCGGTCCGAACAAGGGTAGTTTCAATACTTCGGCTAATTCCGAACGCAATTGATTGACGATTGCAAGAACAATTTCAGAGAAATTATTAAAGTAGTAGTAGAAGCTGCCAGAGCTGGTGTTGGTATGTTCGACAATTTGTCTGATGCCGATATTGGTCCCACGCAAATTTATTAATTCAATGGTCCCTTCAATAATGAGTTCACGGGTAGCGATGCGTTGTGGCAGGGGTGTGGTGGTTGCTGTGCTCATAGAAGATTAATGCCGAATTGTTGGCCAAGAGTCTATAGAAAATATGGGGATTTATACACCTTACTGTCATTGATATCTGCTCCATCTTTGAAAGCGGATTCAACATCCGCCATCGTGACCGGAGGCAATAAAAGTCTATCATCAACCGGTATTTATTTTGTGCCTTTTTTCACCTGTGCTCCCATCAACAGGCACGGTTTTGGCAGCATCTTCACTAACATCAGAATAGAGCAATAAACTGACCCTCTTCCATTTAACCGGTCCACCCTGCAAGTTAGTCAACTGTCATTTGCCGATAATGAACCTTTTCCGGAAAAGGACCGGATGAGGCAAAATTGGGATTCAAAACAGTATCCTGAATTAACACTCAGCAGTGTCTCCCTCCGCTTCATTCGAAATGTATCAGAATTCCAGCACGAGCGATGCCTGTGCTTCCGTTAAAATATTCCCGCCAAGGGGTATAGACCGTCCGGCAAGCCTTACGCGGCCAGTCCGGGGACTTATGATGCTTGCATTGACTGAAGCGGTCCATCCCCGCCCCAGAGCCATATTCAGCCCGCTACGAAGATTACAGAGGGCTGCATCATAGGCTCTGAGCAATGACCCTGTTTCCGGAAGCATGTGTTCGTAACGGCATGATACTCCTCCGAAGGCCTTAATATCCGTAGTCAGATCGTATGCAGAGTCTATATGGGCAGATAAGGCCAGTATGGAACCGTTAATAAATGATCCTGTCCCCCGAACCGGCGACAACGGCGACAGGGGATCAATATATTCCATGTTCAACTGCCAGGTCTCTTTTCCTATAACCAGACCGGTCCTGTTTTCATCGCCATATAGCCATACAGACCCGCCTTCAGTTAACCGTGGCATTTCACTCAAAGGCAACAGAAGCGGAAAGGCAACAGGTACGGAAAAATCACGCCCGTAGTCATCATAGGCCGTTATTCTTGCCACATCTGTCAGACCGGCGACAGATACATGACCTCTGACAAGTAACAGGTTTTCGGGGTCAAGGACCAACTCTCCTGCCGGCGTAAACAGGCAGGCCATGGTCAGATAGCCCCGTCCGTGCCGTGTTGTCGCCCCCTTTCCTCCCGGAACGTCACTCTGACCCGGCGGGCGGGCCTGATCGGCACACCGCAGTGCGACATTTCTCACCGCTTCCGGCGTCAGGTAATCCCAGCGCCGGGCAACGGCCGCCAAAAGAGCCCCCGTTGCCGCCGTCGCCATTCCGGAACCGCTTACATACTCCGTGATACCCTCAGGCATATTTGACTGGTCAACACTTGCTACAGGATATGTGCCGGGTGCCGTAATACAATTCTCTTTTAAAATCCCGCACGGCACTTCCGGTTCCGTTGCATCCCCGTCAAGGGGGAGGACTCCCACAAAAAGGGTACATTCATCGGCTCCGTCAACGGTGATACCGGCCGGCATCACAAGAAGGGCCCGGCATCCGGCCGTAGCCTTTGCATCACCGGTGGTGAAAAACTTGTCCCTGTCCTCGACCGGATGAACTACGGCGATGACATCGGCTCCCTTTTGTGCATCTGAGGCCCTCAGGGCCTGATCCGTTTTTGCCACCGTCCCTGACAGGTCCGGCCCTTCAGGTGTTATCCCGTTGAAAATCTCGTAGTAATGATGGTTGGTGCGCGGAGCCAGACATTCATGGGCTACACGGCGCATATCTTCTCCCTGATTTCCGCCGGCGACGATGTGAAGACGCCTACCGTAACTATCCAGATCGTCTTCTACCTTATGGGCAAAACGGGCGACCCCCTCTATGACAAAACCGATGACAGGCTTATCCGGGCCTGCCTGATCCGTCGTAACGGAATATCTGGCCCCCAGACATCTGCTGTAGCCGTCGGTAATACCGGTCGGAACCGTGACAGGCATTCCCGTAGGAATGTCAGGTGTTGATCCGGGAGGTACCTGAGGCGGGGCCGGCGGGTTTGTTCCCGGAGGGGGCTGTTCCGGCTTCATTGGCGTTACCGGTTTTTCAGGGTTCGGATTGTTGCCACCGGTTGTAGGATTTGCTCCGGGATTGTTTCCGCCCGGATTATTAATATCTATGGCAACAGGGCCCTCGCCGGACGTAACATCAGAGCCATTGTCTCCGCCGTCATCCCCATCCTTTTCATCCGGTGTGTCGTCTTCTCCGCCATCCGGCGGGTCCGTTGCCGTTGGGGGTTTCGCTATATTTGCCGGTCCCGGTTCCTGAATCCAGGGAGATGAAGGAGCCGGTAATCCTCCACCGCCTCCTGAACATGCCGCCAGAAGGACTATTAAGGGGGTAGAGATAACAAAAAACTTTACCGGCCGGTTATGAACCCCAGAGATTCTCTTAAAAAACCGGCCTGTTGCCACCCTCTGTACCGGGGTGGCGGCGGCCATTATGCTGTTCTTCCTTTGAGGTCCATTTTGACCTCCTTTAAAAATTAGGCTAATCTCTCTTTTATTAGAGTCAAGTAAATAATTTTAGAACTTTTGTTCTTTTTGGAAAAGTATAGTGTTTTCTTGAAAAATCACCGGTAACATGTGTTG
Organism: Parvularculales bacterium; assembly: GCA_036881865.1. NCBI lineage: Bacteria > Pseudomonadati > Pseudomonadota > Alphaproteobacteria > Parvularculales > Parvularculales bacterium. Next base: position 8,748 of record JBAJNM010000072.1, read on the forward strand.
CCGGGCGCAATTTCACAGTGCCAGTTCCTTCACGATGGTTTTAAACAGCATGATAATCCTTGACAGGGGCGATAGTTCTAGTGTGACGGAAACTCCGGAGGATGTTGATCTCAGTACTAACGACCCTGAGTTCGCAGAGCAAATGGCGGCACTGAGGGCGTTTAATCGTGATAACCACGGCGTGCTTAAAAAGTTAGCTGATACATAAACCCCGGCCGAACAGTGATTGAACCGAAATGGATACTGATCTGCCCCCAATTATTTGGTCCACCCTGAATGTTGGTGAAGATGTGACCCAAACTGACTCCAGATCGATCATAAACTAACTTTCTAATTGGACGTTTTGATTAGGGCAGCTCAAAACTGTTATATAAACTGTCTTGATGACGTATCGGGTAGTCTGTTGGTTTATGAGTTTCCTTAGGGTCATATATTGGCCGTCTATTGGCTCATGCGCCGGCGCTTCGGCAGCAACTCATAAATGAGGCTTAGCACGGGCTTATGACGGAGGCCGCCGTTCGTGGTGGTGCTAACACCTATTCAAAGAAGAACCTCAAAGGATTGCCCTGTTTAGAAATCGTAATCAACGCTGGCTATGCCGAAGAGCCGGGTACTGGCGGTGGCATCATGGCCGGAGTGGCGCGTTGCTCCGGCGCGTATTTCCGTGGTAATGTTGTCACTGAGCGGAGCTCTGTACCCGATACCAAAGGTGATCTCACGGCCTGACGGAGTAAGAGTGACGTCCGCATGACCCTGAAGTAACTGACCGCCAATGGTGCGGCCCGACCCCCAGGTAATTCCCATCTCTCCCGCTTCAATACGCAGGGGCTGGCTTACGATCAAGCTCAGTTGGTCGTCAGGCGTCATGATACTGCTTCCGGTCAGGCCCGCCGAAAATGCACTGGCTATCACGGGGGAGGTACTCTTGACCAGACCTATGGACGGGGCTTCAGGGCGGGCGATACCCCCATGAGCCTGAGCCAGAAAACTCCACCCCCCGGATAGACGGCTGGCAAGCGTTAGGCCACTAAACAGCGCCGGAACGGGAGGCGGCGTACCAAACGCTCCCTCTGAGGCCAGACCCAATATCTGCCCGTCCTCCATCAGGGCTCCCATTGCAAGGGACAGAGACGTATCATCGGTAGGACTTATGGCATAATCCACCACCACACCATGCGCTTCTCCCCGGGTGCTGTGGTTTGGCAGCCCGTCTTCAGTGGTCATAAGCCCTGTGCCGGTAAAGGCAGCCATGCGTAATACACCGTCACCAAAGGGTTGCCCCATGCCAACCGTTACGCCCTGCTCGGCAAGACCGAGGAACGGATTGCTAAAGGCCGAGGGATCTGCCGTCATGACGGGGGTGCCTGACCCGTCGGTCCGTATGGCCCGCAATCCCAGAGGCAGGCCGTGGCTTGCCTGATGGGACATAAATAGATGAGAGCCTCCCCTATTCCCTGACACATTATTGCCTCCCCCGGTAAGTGGCAGAACGGCGGCCATACCGTGTTCCCCCATCATGCGAACGGAGCCATCTGTCAGGTGCGCCGTTTCAAGATCGAAGACTGCAAGGCGGTCGCGCCGTCCTGCAAGGCTTAAGGGACGCGGGGTTGTAAGCAGATCCGACAGAAGTTGCGGGAAGGGCGCATGATAGTCGTCAAAACCCGCCATGGTGCGTCCTTCAAAGGCCAGAGAGAGGGCATCGCCGTAGGCGTCCCCGGCGATCAGATGACTTCCCGCCAGAGGCAGGGAAACTCCTATCAGACTGCTGCCCATTGTTGCCCGTATTTGCCCCATGGGTCGTAAGGCAGCCTCCATATCAAGCAGGCCGGCTCCGTAGACTGCAACCTTGCTGAACTCGGTGCCGGTGTTGTTGGCGCTATCCAGCATGCGCATGACGACTTCCCTTAGAGAGAGCGTAGGAAAGTGTTCGATCAGGACGGCAAGAGCCCCGGCGACATGAGCCGCCGCATTAGATGTGCCACTGTAGCCGCTGAAGTAGGACCTCGGAAACGCGTAGTGAGCCCCCGCTATTACCGAACGTATATTCTGGCCCGGTGCTGCGATGCAGTAATGCCGCCCGGCATAGTCGGGGTGGTTTCTGTCGCTTATCCAATCGGCGGGCAGAGCGCCACAACGATTAGCGAAAGATGCGATGCGCGCATTGGCGGGGGTTACCGTAGGCGGGGTAACAAATCTATCGTCGCCCCCTGTAGTTACGGCAGTGACGGCCAGCCAGCGTCCCCGCAATTCATCAATATGATAGGGCAGGCCGGCCAATTCAAAGGGGGTTGTGGCACCATCCGTATAGGTGGCAAGTGCCGTTTGATGGTAGTTTCCCGCCCCCCAGACATAGAGCGGTTTCTCGCTGGCGTGCAGTTCACCGGCAGCAAGGGTTCCGGTCATTGCCGAGTTTATAACCCGGGAGTATGTGCTATGCGCACGCACTTCGGTTTCACTCCGGAGATGAATCATGCTGTTGCCAGAAAAACCAAACATTAACACCTGAGAGGTAGGGACCATAAAGTCAATATAATCCGGGACATCAGATAGTGATGGTTTTATGGTTAAAGCCAGTAGCCGCGACTTCGGCGCTACGCCCATCATCCCGATTTCCTCAAAACTGTCCTCCGCACTTGCTGCCATTATGGCGGCGAGAGGCGTGCCGTGGCGCGTACTGAACGCTCCACTACTAAGAATTTCGGGTATTTCCCAATAGAGATATGCACCCGCATTATCCGGGTCGGGTTGCCGTATGTAGGTTTTATCGCTCTGGCAGTTATCACGCAGCAAGGCCTCAAGGCCAGGATTAGGGCGTGGTAACCCAAACCCTTCAGCAGGGCAGGCATATTTCAGGTTTGTCCCGTCTATAATATTTTTATGCAATGCGCCGGCGGCGGCCTCATGGATGGTGGGAGACATGCCTACCGGGAGAGCCCGTGCTTCGGCCGGGACATCGGACTCCTCCACTTCATAAGCCAAAACAGAATTGTCCTTGAATTTTGCCGTGCCCAGATCTGAATGGAGATGGTCAAAGCCCCTATTGGGAATGCCGATCGTCACGCCCTCTCCCATGGCATCCAGAGCCACGGCATATTCGTTATTGATGGTGCGCAAGCCCGCCTGATTACGGAACTCATGGTGTCTGTTTATAATCCATTCTGCCGCCGTGTCTGTTGCCGTCAAATGTGACGTGAAACTACAACAGGTGACACCGGGACCGGGTGGCCTGCAGGTCAGGCTTGTCGTGGCGGTGGTTGAACGCATTATCATTGCACCGTTGGCGACATACTCGCCGTCCTGCGTCGTACAGCCATACGTGCACGAACAGGTTTGGGGCGGTTCCATCTTACAGGTCAGGGTTGTTGTGGTGGTTGAAGCGGGGGCCGTAATGCCCATGTCGAGGTCGGGGCCGTTGTTGCTCGTGCACCCGAAGGTGCAGGTGC
>JBAJNM010000073.1 GCA_036881865.1 Parvularculales bacterium
GCCATCATCAAGCACAAAACGCTCGGCGCCAAGATTGGCAGCCTGAGTTGCAATCTCTTTGAGATCAAGCAGGTTATGATTGTAGTAAACAGCCTCCCAGCAATTATAATGGACAGGACGCGGGCGTGCGGCATCTGGAAATTTGACTATGTGATGACGCGTATGGCGCTGAAAGGCGCGGGCAGAACCGTTAATTCCCTCATCGGAATAAGTGATATAAAGTGGTGATGTCTCAAATTTCCTGCTCGGTTCGGTTTCCACGTTCGCTGCGTGGCCAAACTGGATCTGACGGCGTCCATCCGCGAGTTCCTCTGCAACCATTCTATGTCCGCCCGACCAGCCATAATGGAAGGCATAGACTTCACCCTGGGTGTTAGTCGCTCCCCGCACAGGAATGACCAGTCCCGGAAAATGTTCGTGCCCCGTCCGGCCCGTCCGATTTTCTCGATAGCGCATGCCGGCTTGCCAGGGCGTGCGGATCTCTTGAAATTCTCCGCACCAGCGACCGGCGAAATCAATCATTTCATCTGCCATCTGGGGTCCCGGCAGAATGGGTGCGGCAAGCCAGTCCAGATGGACCGGATCATCAGCAGAAAGAGTCGATTGGGCCGTGATGATATTGCTATCCTCATAAGCTTTAAACTCTGCAAGATAATAGATCCCGCCTTCAACGTTCTTGTAAGACAGCCTTAACTCATCGTCTGATGCGGAGTGATCTTCATGCAGGCAAAATTTTGGTAATATGGGCTGGCCGGATTTTGAACGAAGGATCATGCCGGGTTGCCCCGGAAAGCTCCTTGTCGCCTCAGGACAGATCGAAAGATCGGGATTCTCATCAAGCATGCCCCCGGTCAGGTCTATCAAATAGGCTTTATAAAGCTGCTCGAGATTTTCATCCCCGGGAAGAGGTGCTCCCCAATAGATCACCGAAGGCAGTCGATCCCTGTCAGAAGCAAGAACGAGGGTCTGCCCGCTGGTATCCAGCCGCCAGTTTTTGATCATTTAACAGCACCCAAAGTGAGACCGGCAATAAAATGGCGTTGCATCAGGAAGAACATCGCCACCGGCGGAACTGCCGCCATGAGTGATGCCGCCGAGACCAGATGCCATTGTGAGACAAACTGGCCATTGAGGGCGCGAACACCGGCGGTAATCGGCTTTGAGGCTTCACCTTGTGTGAGAACCGTTGCCCAGAAAAAATCATTCCAGACAAAGGTGAAAATCAGAACGCTCAGGGCTGCAACTGCCGGACGAACCAGCGGCAGCACCACAAACCAGAATATCTTGAATTCGTCGACACCTTCAATGCGTGCGCTTTCAACAAGGTCAAAGGGTAACGCCTTGATGAAATTGCGCATGAAAAGCGTACAGAATCCGGTCTGGAAAGCGGCATGGAACAGCACCAGACCGGTGACCGTATCATAGAGTCCGGTTTTTACAGACAGATCACGGACCGGTACCATCAGGATTTGAAATGGCACAAAATTCCCGGCGACAAAGATAAAAAACAGAGGCAGTGCCGCACGAAACCTGTAGATTGCCAGCGCATAACCTGCAAGACAGGCCAGTGCCACAGAGATAATAACTGTAGGCACCGTTATTTTGATGGAATTAAGAAAGTAGATCGACGCCTGGGAATTGCGAAACACATCGATATAGTTCTGCACCATCTGAAACTCGTTCGGCCAGCCGAACACATTGCCCGTGTTGATATCCGCAGCTGAGCGGATGGAGGTCAGAAAGATCGCGATCAGCGGCAACAGCCAGATTAGCAGCGCAATCGGCACAAAGACCTTGTATAGGATCTGACGGTTATGGCTGCGCTTTTCTATCGGTGTCGGAAACATCGCTCATCCCCTCCTCTCATCTTGATACATCACCCAGAGGAAGTAGCTGATGAAGAAGAGCATGATGAAGAACAGGATGACCGCAATCGAGGAGCCGTAGCCCATGCGGAATCCATATTCACTAAGCGCAGTTTCATACATGAAATAGGAAAGCACGTTCGATGAACCCCAGGGGCCGCCTTGGGTCATGATTGCGATCATATCGAACGAGCGGAGAGCACCGATAACTGTGACAACCACCGCCAGAAATGTCGCCGGCCAAAGTTGCGGCAGGATCACATAGCGCAACATCCGCCATCCGCGGGCACCGTCAAGACGACCCGCTTCAATTTGATCGGCGGAAACATTATTGAGGCCGGTAAGATACAGAATCATGCAATAGGCGATTTGAGGCCACAACCCTGCTGCAATGATGCCATAGGTGACGAGATTTTCATCTCCGAGTATCGAGGGGGGCGTTGCCCCAAAAAATTGCCAGATTTCGCCGATAATCCCATAATTCGGATTATAAAACCAAGTGAATATCAAACCCACAACGACCTGAGAAATCACAAACGGGAAGAAGAACATGGACTTGTAAAACCGCATGCCCCAGATGTTCTGATTGAGGAAGAGCGCAACAAACAACCCCGCCGGAACAGCGAGCATATAGAGAATCAACCAGAGCAGATTATTCTTCAGCGAGATATAAAAGCGCTCATCTTCGATTAGCTCACCGTAATTGGCAACCCCGATCCACTCAGGGACACCAATGCCATCCCATGCATAAAAGGAATACAGCATCGACTGAAAAATTGGTGCGATCACGTAAATCGTAAAAAAGATCATCGCAGGAGCAAGGAATATCCAAGGTGCCATGCGTTGCCGACTGGCGCGTTGCGATGCCGCCTTTGTTGAACTCATACCCAACCTCTTGAACGATAGGGATAGCGCCGATGAAATATTAAGAAGGGCACCAGTAATACAGAAAATAATCCGCACCGACCGCTATAGGCGGGTCGGTGCGGAGAAAATGATATTGTTATTTATAGACGCGTTCCTGAACGCCATCAAGACGTGTAAGAATTGCATCAAGACGGCCGGGGTTAACCATAAACTCCTGGAAACCCTCCATGCCGGCCTTGGCCATTTCTGCCGGTGCGTCGCGGTCATAGAATTGTGCCAGACCGGATGCGGTAGAAACCGTCTCAAAGCCTTCGACAATGAACTTGTCATCATTATTGATTGAGGCTTTCGAGTTTGGCGGCAACTGACCGATAGTCTTGTTCCAGTCACTCTGGATTTCCGGCCGGGCTATGAAGCTGAGGAACAGGCGCGCCTCTTCCTTGTTCTTGGCACCTGAAGGGATAAAGAACGCATCAGCCGGTGCTTCCTCGGCACGAGCCAAACCCGGGGTAATTTCAGGGAACTGGAAAAAGTCAATCTGTTCTTCCTTCAGACCCGCATCCTTATAAGCTGCGACTGAGAAATTCCCCATGACATACATCGCGGCATCGCCATTGGCAAAAGGAGCAATCGCATCCTGCCAGGACATCGTCGCATGGTTTTCCACGAAGGTACAACGATCAAGCATGGTCTGCCAATTCTCAAAGGTCTTGCGAATACGCGGATCGGTATATTTGATCTCTCCGGCAGTCAGGGCGTTATGCACATCATAACCATTGGTCCGCAGATTGAGATAATCAAAGACACCTGCCGCCGTCCAAAGGAATCTAGTCCCAATTGTAAACGGCGTAACGCCATTAGCCTTCAAAGTATCGCAAGCTGCAAGAAGTTCGTCCCACGTTTCTGGCTCCGAAATGCCGTGCTCATCAAAAATATCTGCACGGTAATAGATCCCCCACTGATAGTAGGAATAGGGCACGCCCCACTGCTTGCCATCACGAGACATGGTTGGTTTGATCGCCTCAAAATTGGATGAAAGATTCCGATCCGAAGACCACAGACCTGAAATATCCTCAAACTGGCCGGCATCCACAAACGGCGCCATCCGGTTGCCAGGGTACCACGCCGTGATGTCCGGCGGATTGGCTGACAGGAAGTTGCGGATCGCAGTTTTGTGCGCTTCACGGTCATTGATATTGACAGTGACATTTATGTTCGGATGCGCCGCCTTGAAGGCTTCAACAGCGGCTTCAAATCCCGCTTTCGGCGCCGGGTTCGGGTCATCGAAATTGATAACCAAATTACCGGCCTGATCTGAACCAGCGGGGTCGGTCAGGCTCGGAAGCCATTTCACAAGCAAGGCACCAACGACCACGACAACGATAATCAGGCCGATAATTTTCACTTTATTATTTTCCATTATTTTATTCTCCCATAATTGACATGTGGCAATGTAGTTGCCACTATACGTAACTAGATTCCTATGTATGTGGGCATAAATCATGCCTGTAGTCAACAGAGAAACACAGAGAATCACATGAATGATACAGGGCTCAATACAGCGGTATGCTTGGATCAGACGGACATGGTATCCCATCCGCCCGCCTGCAGCCGACCATTTGCAACAAGTTTGATTTATCTATAATTTATCCGGGAAAATCGCAGCTTTGATGCTGCCAGCAGAATGAGGAAATCATGTCAGGTGTAAACCTTGAAAAGGCTATCAAACGCTATGGCGACGTTCAGGTGATTCACGGGGTGGATTTGCAGGTCGAGCCGGGCGAGTTTTGCGTTTTTGTAGGGCCTTCGGGGTGTGGCAAGTCCACTTTGCTGCGCATGATCGCCGGCCTTGAAGAAACCTCCGAAGGTAAAATCTCCATTGGCGAGAAGGACGTCACCAATGTCGATGCCGCAGACCGGGGCATCGCCATGGTTTTCCAGACCTATGCGCTATATCCGCATATGACTGTGCGCGAGAATATCGGTTTCGGCCTAAAAATGAACGGCGTCGATAAAGACACAATCAAATCAAAAGTTGATGAAGTGTCCAGCATACTCAAACTCGGTGACTATATGGACCGCAAACCCAAGGCTCTTTCAGGCGGGCAACGCCAGCGCGTTGCCATCGGACGGGCACTCGTTCGCGGCCCTGAGGTATTTCTCTTTGACGAGCCGCTATCCAATCTCGATGCTGAACTTCGTGTTGACATGCGGGTAGAAATCGCGCGCTTGCATCAGGAAATCGGCGCAACCATGATTTATGTTACCCATGATCAGGTCGAGGCGATGACGCTGGCCGATAAGATTGTCGTTCTGCGCTCAGGAGTGGTCGAACAGGTGGGCACACCGCTGGAACTCTACACTGATCCTGACAATAAATTCGTTGGCGGTTTTATTGGCTCCCCGTCAATGAATTTTGTCAGTGGACAGGCAAAAGGCGGCAAGATTACCTGCAAAGATTTGCCGGATCACAGCATCACCGCCCCAAAGTCCGCATCGGGCAATATACTGCTCGGCCTGCGCCCGGAACATCTCCAGCTTGACCCCAAAGGCAATAGCCTGACCGTCCAGATCGTCGAACAGCTTGGCGGCGTCACCTATGTCTACGCCCATTCGGCAGACGGTGAACGGCTGATCATTGAGCATAAAAATCTCAAAGCCCCTAAATTCGGCGATAAGATCGGTGTGAAATTCAATGCCAAGGATGTCTATCTTTTCGATGCGAAAAGCGAGAAACGCATCCGCTAGTCATGCAAATAGAAAACGATTTCCTTGCCGTGAAGCTCCACCCCCGAGGTGCAGCAATTGATAATCTCTTCATCAGAGCCCTTAACCGGAATGTTGTACGCACCTGCAGTGACCGCAATGCGCCGCACCACTATGTCAACACGATTGTCGGTCCAATTGCCAACCGCATTGCCGGCGGACAGTTTTCAATTGATGGCAACAGCTTCACCCTTGATATGAACGAGGGCCGGAACACTCTTCACGGCGGGCAGATCGGACTTTCCGAATTGGAGTGGGACGTTGTGGAGACCGGCAAGGCGCAATGTGCCTTTGCAATCGAACTTCCTGATGGCCATATGGGTTTTCCCGGACCCTCGATTTTCAAGGCCATGTATAGACTGAATGACAATTCCCTTGATGTTGAACTTAGCGCAGAATCAGAACGAAAGAATGCTTTCAGTCTCGCGCCCCATTATTATTTTAATCTGGACGGATCTGCCGGTATCGATAGCCATTTGCTACAGATCCATGCCGATCACTACCTGCCCGTTGATGAAGACCTGCTTCCTCTCGGCAGAACTGAACCGGTGGCAGCAAGCGAATTTGATTTCCTGAAACAGAGGCTAATCGCGGGCACCCCTCTTGATCACAATTTTTGCCTGAATGGCAATGGTCTGCGTGAACTTGTCATCCTCGAGGTCGATGATCTGAATTTGACCATCGCAAGCAATCAGTGCGGAGTTCAGATTTTCGACGGTCGCATCTTCAATCGCGAACACATCGCCATCGAACCGCAGGGCTGGCCGAATGCTGTAAATGTGTCAGAATTTCCAAGTCAGGAACTCCCGGCAGGACAATCCTACAAATCGCACAATCGCTTTTCATTCAAGAGAATCCCGTAAATAATGGCGTAACAATTCTCATATTCTGCACTCGTGGCACACAGCTACTCTCACAGATCAAAAAATCACAGAAGGTGTTGACCGGGATAACTCAAAAATGAGGTCCTGGCAGCCGGATAAAAATGACTTTCTTCCTTAACCTGATCTGATCTACTATAGGGGACGCTCCCGATAAGATTAGAATTGAGGTTAGCTTTTGCCTGTTAAGATCAATCCCTCTTCACGACACCCCCGACAACCTCTTCCCCATATCGAAAAGAACCCATTCACTGTGGTGGTAGAGAGAGGCGGAGCTCCTGAAAGTGAACATCTCGTCGACCTCGCGGTTGTGGATTGTGACGGTCATGTCGTTCTGGCTTATGGCGATATAGAACGAACTATTTTTCCCCGATCGGCCATGAAGCCCCTGCAGGCGATTGCCGTAGTGGAGTTGTTGCAAAATCTTCCGGAAAAGGGCTTGTTTTCTGATGCGGAATTATCGCTCATTACCGCCAGTCATAATGGTGAAGAGATACATGTCGATGGTGTCCATGCCCTTTTATCCAGATTTGGTCTCGATGCCGAGCAACTGGCATGCGGCGCTCATTGGTCGCTTGATAAGGCCACGGGACTGGCTCAAGCGCGGGCGATGGAAAGGCCATCCAAGGCGCATAATAATTGCTCGGGCAAACATGCGGGCATGTTGATTTTGGGCCATCTTATGGATGTTGATCTTAAAGGATATCATCAAATTGAGCATCCTGTTCAGCAGCGCATTCTCGGCGTCATGGAACAAATGTCCGGTGTTGATTTTCTTCAATATCCCAGCGGGGTTGATGGATGCGGTGCTCCGGCATTGAGCGGGCCCCTTGGCAATTGGGCGCGCGGCTTTGCTGTATTTGCCAACAGATCCATGCTTCCTGACGGCCGGGCTCGTGCAATCGAGGCCATCAGGGATGGAGTCGCTGCCGCCCCGTTAATGATTGCCGGCACAGGGCGTTGTTGCTCGGCCGTTGCTGATGTCTATGGCTCATTAATGACAGTCAAGACTGGTGCTGAAGGGGTATATGCAGCAGCATTTCATGATCTTGGTCTTGGATTGTTGCTGAAGGTCCGTGACGGGCACAACCGGGGTGCGGAATTCGCATTGGGAGCCGTTCTCCATAAACTCGGCTATAATGATGACAAACGCCTTAAATCATTTTTCAAACCCGTGTTGAAAAACTGGTCCGGAGATGTGGTTGGTAAAATCACGCTTCCTACCCCTCAATCAGGCATGAACAGCAGATCCGATAATTAAATGATGGGTTAGCAGCCTGACAGAAAATGAATGTTTTGTCCGCACTTATCCCGGTATGCGATACACCCAGGAGACCGAAGTAATCAGCTCATACCCGGATCGGAATTACGCAAGGGAACAAGCCTCATCGAATTTCAATCTGGGCAAGCGCTGAAAAATCCCCGTTTCATCGGCAGTGCCGATATTGCAAAGGAAGTTAGACTTGAGCGTTGTGCCGGCAAAGAATTCCTCATCCACAATTTCATTGGAAAACCCGGACATCGCACCCACATCAAGACCGATAGCGCGGGCGGCAATCATCAGATATGCACCCTGAAGAGTTGAATTACGATATGCCGTATCCAGTGCTAATTCCGACTTGCCTTCAAAAAATGCCCGGCCGTCCTGGTGTGGGAACAACTTCGGGAGCTCTTTCCAAAACTCGATATCATAAGCAACAATTACAGTCAGAGGGGCGGCCATGACTTTGGGAGCGTTGGCAGGCGCCAGCGATTTTGCAAGTTTTTCTTTACCTTCCTGAGAACGGATAAAAATGAATCTTGCCGGACTGCTGTTCATGCTGGTCGCACCCATCTTCAAAATTTCATACATGCGCTGGATTTGCGCATCAGTCACGGGGATGTCTTTCCAGGCATTATGTGAACGGGCACGAGCGATGATAAGGTCAACTGAGGCTTGGTCAAGTTGGGCGATTTCATCACGCAGGGCACGAACATCATTTTGGGCAGCTTTGATCAGCTCTTCTGAATTTGCGGTGTTTTTACTTGTAGAAGTCAATGATCCGATTCCATATATGAGTTGCCGAAGAATATTAAAATACCCATACCCACAATTCAGTCGGGCGGTCAAATAAAATCGGATTTAGTTTTTTGCTCATGGGTTATGGTTTGATGTATCACCATTCTCGCAATCCTAACAAGGAATGAGAAATTGATGACAATAACAGTTTTGTGACGTTTACCGCCCTCAAGGATATTGCTGCCGGAGAAGATATTCTTCAAAATTATGGCAAAGACTCTTGGAAACCCCGTAAATGATACAGAAGAATATGCTTTTGGTTGTTAAAATTCTACAGCCTGTCCGCTGATTGCGGATTGTTGAGCAGCCATGCCCATCCGTACTGCCCAGATACCATCGTCCAGGCTTACTTCCACTTGGCCATTCCCGCGCACGACGTTTAGAAATTTCAAATGCTGGTGGTAGGTTGAACCATTATGGTCCCCGGCATTCAGAATCGTCTCGTCGATCGGGCATTCCACGACCTGCGGGTTACATGGGGAGCGCGGACTTTGGATGAGTTGCGGTACGGGCCAGATCCTGTCGTGTCCGCTTCCGAGCCGGTTGGGGCTGGGTAATTTGATTTCCAGCTTTCCTTTGGGGCCGATGGCATGGATCATCCCTTGGTATTCCGAGCCTTCAGCAAACATGGATAATTCAAGTGAAGCCCTAACACCATTGATAAAATCTATGATTACATAACCGGAATCCCAAATATCAGGTGTTCCATCATCATAAACTTCATCCAGATGGTTTTCCATCTGTCCTGCACTGGCCATAACCCGCACCGGATCCGATTTCAAAATCAGCCTCATAAGATCAAAAAAGTGACAGCATTTCTCAACCAGTGTTCCTCCGGTTAAATGGTTAAATCTATTCCAGTTGCCAACCTTTTCAAGGAACGGGAAGCGATGCTCAACGAAGGTCAGCATTTTGACTCCCCCGGTGAATCCGTCCACTTGATTTAAAAACTCCTGCATCGGCGGCATATAGCGATATTCCATCGCCACCCAAACCGGAGCTTTGTAGTTTTTCTTGAACTTTTCCACGCGGACAAGATCAGCCGGATCGCTATAGAGTGGTTTTTCTACCAATATCGGCAGGCTGACTTTGGCAGCGACCTGCTCCAGTTGCTCGACATGACAAAAATTCGGACTTGCGATGAGGAGACAGTCCATTGGTTTATGATTCAATAATGTCTCTATGTTATCTGTAAAGACTGCTTCTGGCGCAATTTGTGCAGCGCTGTCGCGCATCCCGGCATCCGGCTCATAGATGACCGAAACCGCTGCGCCTTCCAACAAGGCTATGTTGCGAATATGTTCATGGCCCATCATACCGCAGCCAATTAATCCGTAATGAACCGTCATTTTTGTATCCTTTATTTTAGCCTTGCAACATAACTTACCACAGCCGAGTCAAACCAGCTGCGCGAATATTCAACCTTCCGATCATCCTTAGCAAAGCCAAAACGTTCAACATAAACGGCTTGCGTGCCAGCGGTTAGCTTGAATGGGGGGACCTGCCAGTTTGGTACCGGTGACATGCTCACCCAATCTTCTGCCCGGGTGATCCACAGACCCAAGTGTTCCTGATAGAATTTATACATGGATTGTGAAATTACTGCCGTATTAATTTGCGGAGCGACGGAACCATCCAGCCAGATTTCCTCCAGTGCAGCCGGTATCTCATCCACAAATCTTAACCGACGGAATCGGTGACCAAATTCAGCGTTGCCAAAGTCGGGCAGGTCGGCTGGCTTGGCAAGCGTATCAACGGATATCATCCGCGCCGAAGGCAGCCCGCCCCCATTGGGCTTTTCCAGCCTGAAAAATGAATAGATGGAGTTGTAGTTCTCGGTCTTTCGAATAAAATTTCCGGAGCCTTGCCTGCGATCGAGCAGACCTAAATCGGTGAGCCGTGCCAGCGATTTGCGTAATGTCCTTACCGCTACCCCATAGCGCAGGGCCATCTCACGTTCCGGAGGCAGACAGTCACCCTCGACAAGTATTCCTGCACTTATTTCACGTGCAAGCTGTTCGGCAATCTGCAGATAAACAGGCAGATTTCCATGATTTTTAATGTTGGCAGACCGCACGCTCGTCATGAATTGATACACCATTGATTTATCAGATATACCATGCTTTATTTGATTTTCTCAAGAAAAGGAAGTGCTATGACAATTGTGCCCATTTCAAGTCCGGAACTGAAAGCAGCTGAAGTGAGTTATTTCTCAGCCCTTTGTTCGGATGATTACCGACATCTTGGTGTACCGGAGGGTGACTTGCGATCAAGTTGGGCACATTGCTCGGAGATTGTGAAACGTTCCGAGGTAAATGGTTTTCGTAATATTCTTTGTCCGTCCTCATATCAGGTCGGACAGGATACCCTGTCTTTTGTTGCAGGTTGCGCGCCGATCACCGAAAAGGTTAATTTGCTGGCGGCTGTGCGGTGCGGAGAGATGCAGCCGATAATGCTGGCCAGAACGGTAGCCACGCTGGATCATATGCTGAATGGGCGGCTGACTATCAACATCATCAGTTCTGATTTCCCGGGCCAGAAAGAAGACAGCTCCTACCGCTATCGGCGCTCGCGAGAGGTCGTGGAAATTTTGAAGCAGTCCTGGACGCAGGATGAAATAAATTATCAGGGGGAGATCTACCAGTTTGAAGGGCTGACGTGCGATCCGGCAAGGCCATACCAGCAGAATGGCGGCCCGCTACTTTATTTTGGCGGTTATTCCCCGGATGCGATCGAGCTTTGTGCCCAGCATTGCGATGTCTATTTGATGTGGCCGGAAACCCGTGATGAACTGGCCGGAAGAATGCGCGCCGTGCATGACGTGGCGACATCTTTTAACAGGACGCTCGATTACGGGCTACGTGTGCATATGATCGTTCGCAAGACGGAAGCTGAAGCCCGCGAATATGCCGAAGAGCTGGTTTCTAAGCTTGATGATGAGGACGGACAGCAAATTCGTAATCGGGCATTGGACAGTACATCGCTTGGTGTAGCCCATCAGGCGCGCAGCCGTGATCTGGCTGACATGGAAGGATTTATTGAGCCGCACTTGTGGACTGGTGTTGGACGGGCGCGTTCAGGCTGCGGAGCCGCCCTCGTTGGTTCGGCTGACCAGATACTCTCAGAAATTGAGGCCTATCAAAAGATGGGGATAAGAGCCTTCATCTTTTCCGGATATCCGCATCTGGATGAATGCGATTATATTGGCAAACTGGTCCTGCCGGAAATAAAGACCTGTTCCCTGCCACATGAATATGGCCGGGTTCCCAAAAGTGATCCTGCAACGCCGCTGGGCAAGGGAGAACGCAGATAATGGAGCGTGTCGCGCTGAATGATGGTCTGTCTCTGTCGCGTCTGATCTATGGTATGTGGCGGCTGGGCGATGATTCTGATATCTCGCCCGCAAACGTTCAGGCAAAAATAGAAGCTTGTCTGGAACAAGGGATTACCAGCATAGATCAGGCTGATATCTATGGCGGTTACATGGCCGAAGAAATTTTTGGACAGGCCTTGCGCAAAGCACCGCAACTACGTGATAAACTGGAGATTGTCACCAAATGCGGGATTATAGCTCCCGCCGGCCGTCATGAGGCGGCTCAGGTAAAGCATTATGACACCAGCCGGTATCACATCACGCAATCGGTAGAAGACAGTTTGCGCCTGATGGGTATTGAACGGATTGATTTGCTGTTGATCCACCGTCCTGATCCGATGATGGATCACTTAGAAACAGGTGCAGTCCTTGA
>JBAJNM010000074.1 GCA_036881865.1 Parvularculales bacterium
AACCTACCGGCGAAACACACAAGCCTTTGATCACTGTGATCTGCTTCCATCCGTATTAGCCGGCGTCAAAGATGTGGACATGTCCGTTAAAGTGCTTGGACAGAAATTGAAAGTGCCTTTCTATTGCTCGCCGACGGCACTGCAGCGTCTGTTCCATCACCAAGGAGAGAGAGCCGTCGCTGCTGCTGCCGAAAAATACGGTACGATGTTCGGTGTTTCATCCGTCGGCACGGTCAGCTTAGAGGAGCTTCGGCGAAAGCATAAGAGCCCGCAGGTTTACCAGTTTTATTTTCACAAAGACCGCGGACTGAACAGAGCCATGATGCAGCGTGCCAAGGAGGCCGGCGTTGCAGTCATGCTGGTTACGGTAGACAGCATTGTCGGCGGTAACCGGGAACGTGACCTGCGCACCGGATTTACCATTCCGCTTCGTTTAACAATATCCGGTATGATGCAATTCCTTCTGAAGCCCGCATGGGGGTTCAATTATCTTACTCGCGAACGATTTCGATTACCGCAACTGGATGATCATATTGATATCAAGGGCGATGCGCGAACGATCGGCGGCTATATGAATGAAATGCTGGATCCCACAATGAATTGGGATGACATTGGTGAAATGGTGCAGGAATGGGGCGGTCAATTTTGCCTGAAAGGCATCATGACATCATCGGATGCCCGCAGGGCTGTCGATATCGGCTGCACCGGAGTTGTCTTGTCAAATCATGGCGGCCGGCAGCTTGACGGATCGCGTTCATCATTCGATCAACTTAAGGAAATCGTTGATGAAGTTGGAGATGAAATCGATGTGATCATGGATGGCGGTGTCCGGCGGGGGACCCATGTATTAAAGGCGCTTTCCCTTGGAGCCAAAGCTGTGGGTCTGGGCCGGTACTATCTTTTTCCCCTTGCAGCCGCCGGCAGACCCGGTGTTGAACGGGCTTTAAGCTTAATGCATGCAGAAGTGGAAAGGGCAATGAGACTTATGGGAAAAAGCTCAATCGATCAGCTTTCCCCGGATAATTTACGATTTCGGTAAAGCCATTTTTGGCTACGGAGCGGATTACAGCCCATTTCAATCGTGTGCACTGCATATTTCCTGCCGATGCAATAAATACGGCGTATCGAGAATGCTTCGTCCGCGCTATCGGTAAAACCTTGCGTGTCGAACTGGCGTAAGTTTGTCTTCATTCACGACTTCCGTGCCATGGCCAGGACATTACCGGATGAGCAACCTCAAGCTTTCAAGATGCAGTTTTCCCTTTTTTTGTAGCTTTTCTCCTTTGAGGTGCTTTACCCCTCTTAGAAGCAGGCTTTTTTCCTCCGGCAATGAGCTTGGTGAGCCAGTCCGGGTCCATTTTAGGCACCGAGCTGAGCAGGAGTTTGGTATAGTCCGGATAAGGCGGCGCAAGGATTTTGTCTTTTAGCCCCTGCTCCACGACCCGGCCATTCAGCATGACGACAATTTCATCCGAAATGGCTTCGACCGTTGCGATATCATGGGTGATGAAGAGGTACGAAATTCCATGCTCCTTCTGCAACCGCAGCAGCAGCTGCAAAATGCCTTCCTGCACGATCTGATCAAGCGCGGATGTTACTTCATCGCATATGATGACATCGGGGTCAGCTGCCAGCGCGCGGGCGATGCAAATCCGCTGCTTCTGGCCGCCGGATAATTCGCCCGGAAGCCGATCATAGAAATCCTCCGACAATTCGATTGATTCAAGAAGCTCAATGACCCGCGCTTCCTTCTCCTTGCCCCGCAAGCTGTGATAAAATTCAAGCGGCCGGCCAATGATCTCACCGACGGTCTGACGCGGATTCATTGCCGTATCGGCCATCTGGTAGATCATCTGGATCCGGCGCAACTGCTCGTGGCTGCGATCCTTGAGTTTTGCAGGCAACACTTCATCGTTAAAACTGACCTGCCCCTTGCCGGCTGGCAGCAGTCCGGTGATAACCCGCGCTGCCGTGGACTTACCCGAGCCGGATTCGCCAACGATCGAAACGGTCCGCCCGCGCGGCAAACGGATCGATACATCATCCAGAACCTTGATATCATTTCCGTATGCGGCATCAACGCCATCCATCTTCAGCACCACGTCATCTGAACTTTTAGCCTTTTTTTGCAGCAGTCGGACAGACCAGAGAGATTTGGTATAGTCCTCTTTGGGCTTGGCCAGCATCTTGCGCGTCTCAGCTTCCTCAACCTCTTCGCCATAGCGCAGCACTTTGATCCGGTCGGCCATCTGCGCGACCACCGCCAGATCATGCGTGATGTAAATCGCAGCAGTGTTGAAATCCTCGACGATCCTGCGCATGGCTGTCAGCACTTCAACCTGTGTTGTCACATCCAAAGCTGTAGTGGGTTCATCAAAAATAATCAGGTCGGGTCGGGGTGACATTGCCATTGCCGTCATGATCCGCTGCAGCTGCCCGCCGGATACCTGGTGCGGGAACCGGTCGCCAATCGTATCCGGATGGGGCAGCAAGAGCGAGGCAAAGAGCGCATGTGCATCCTTGCGGGCTTCGCTGGCCGGTTTTATGCCTTCGCGTACGGTCGAAGCCACGGTCTGATCAAGCAGCTTATGAGCCGGGTTAAACGATGCTGCGGCTGATTGCGCCACATAGGCAATCCGTGATCCCCAGAGATGCTGCAGCTCGCGATCATCCCTGCCCTGCAACTCCTCACCCTTGAAGATGATTGAGCCGCGGGTAATCCGGCAGCCGGGTTGCGCATACCCCATGGCGGCCTTGCCCAACGTGGATTTCCCGGCTCCACTTTCACCGATCAGCCCAAGCACTTCCCCGCGCCTGAGTGTCAGATTCACGCCTTTGATGATGGGATTCCATTTCTCATCCGCGAATCCTTCAATGTGGATGTCGCGCATCTCGAGCAAAATGTCACTCTTACTTTTACTCTTCATCGCGCAACCCACTCGTTTTATGCAGGAACCAGTCAACGACAAAGTTAACGGCGACAGTGATCAGGGCGATCAGGGAGGCGGGCAGCAGGGGCGTGATTCCTGCCTTGATGTCAAATTTTGCAAACTGGATTAAATTCGCCGTCTCGCGGACCATTGTACCCCAATCGGCTGTGGGCGGCTGTATGCCCACGCCAAGGAAACTGAGGGCGGCGATGGTAAGGAAAACAAAGCAAAAGCGAAGCCCAAATTCCGCCACCAGCGGGGGCATGATGTTTGGCAGAATTTCACGGCGCATCACCCATGGCAACTTCTCACCGCGTAGCGTAGCCGCCTCCACATATTCCATGACGGCAACGTTCACCGCGACGGCGCGGGTCAGCCGGAAGACACGCGTTGAATCCAGAACCGCAATGATCAGGATCAGAGAGATGGTCGATGCCCCGAAGATGGACAGCAGCATCAGCGCAAAAATCAAGCTAGGGATCGCCATGAAAACATCCACGCTGCGGCTGATGAGCTGGTCAAGCCAGTTGCGGGTGATCGCGGCAACAAGACCGAGCGCGCCGCCGATTAAAAATGCAAGCAGTGTTGTGATAAAAGCAATACCGATGGTGTTACGGGCACCGTAAATGAGCCTTGAGAGGATATCCCGTCCAATCTGGTCGGTCCCCACCCAGTGCTCCGCAGACCAGGGCGCATAGGGTGTCTTGAATATCTCGGCCTCGCCATAGGGCGCGAACAGTGGCGCGCCGATGGCCATCACAAGATAGAACAGGATAACGATCATGCCGAATATCGCTGTCGGCGGAGCTTTCTTCAGCTCGATCCACATGCGCTCCCGTCTGCTGCGGCGCACCCGGACGCGGCCGACTTCGGCCTTTGCTGAATATTTTTTGTGCGATGTGTTCATTTCGGATACAGGAGCCTCGGGTTGGTGATGATGCCGATAATGTCGGCGATAAGGTTCAGCATGATGTATGTGGCCGCAAAAATCAGTGCGCAGGCCTGAACAACGGGAATGTCGCGCGAGCTGACAGCATCCACCATCAACTGGCCGACACCGGGATAGACAAAGACCACCTCAACCACGACAACGCCGACAACCAGATAGGCAAGATTGAACGCAATCACGGTTGAAATGGGGGCCCAGGCATTGGGCAGCGCATGATACAGAATGACACGCCTTGCGCTTTCGCCTTTCAGGCGCGCCATCTCGATATATGGAGATGCCAGCAGGTTGATCAGCGATGCCCGCGTCATCCGCATCATATGCGCAACGATAACCATGGTCAGCGTCAGGGCCGGCAAAACGCATTTGGCGATGCGTTCGCCCAGCGGCATTCCCGGCTCGACATTAGCCAGCGAAGGCAGGATCGGCCAGAGTGTACCGAGCAGGAGGATCAGAATATAGGCAATGAAGAATTCGGGAAAGGAAATCGTTGTCAGCGTGGTGGCACTCGCCAGTTTGTCGTAGCGGGTATTGCGCCAAAGCGCAGTGGTGACACCGAGGAAAAGAGCCAGGGGTACCGCGATCAGGGCGGCCATACTCGCCAGAAACAATGTGTTCCACAGCCGCGGCGCAATAAGTTCGGCCACTGGGCGTGAACGGTCGTAGCCGGAACTAGCCCGCCCTGAGAATGATGTTCCGAGATCGCCGGTCGCCAGCGCACCCACCCAGTCGAAATAGCGCAGATAGGCAGGCTTATCGAGGCCGAGTTCGGCCCGGAATGCCGCAACCGCCTCTTCAGTCGCCGCTTGGCCCAGAACCGCCTGGCCAAAATCACCCGGCAGGAATTGAATCGATGAGAAGATGATGACGGAGACGACAAAAAGGGTCACCAGCCCAAGGAAAAGGCGTTTGAATATAGTCATCAGAACCGGAAGCATTTTCCTGGCAACCCTTTCCCATTCGAAGAAACTCAACGATTGTGCCGATTTTCACCGATTTTCACCATTTGACGAAATTGGCACGACCAAGTAACATCACTGGGAAAAGACTAGGCGATGACGGGTATGTTGTAAAGATACTCAGATCATTCGCTCAACACTGGAGGAAAAGATGAAAACAAATACACCCAAATCACTATTCCTGTCGTCTCAGATGCAAAAACTGAAGAGCGGACAGATTTCCCGCCGCGATTTCATGTCAGCGGCCCTGGCTACGGGTCTCACCGTTCCGGTGGCACTTGGCATGGCAGGTGAGGCCATGGCGATGACCCCCAAAAAAGGCGGCTCAATTGTTTTCGGATTTGGCAGCGGTTCAACAACGGATACGCTGGATCCGGCCACATATGAAGCAAACTTCAACACCAATTGCGGATATATGTGGGGCAACAATCTTGTCGAGGTGGACGAAACCGGAAACCTGATACCCGAACTGGCAACAGAGTTCTCATCCGATGACGCCAAAACATGGGTCTTCACCATCCGCAAGGGCGTCGAGTTTCATAACGGCAAGACCCTTACGCCCGATGATGTCGTTGCTTCCATCGAACACCATCGCAAAGAAGGGTCAAAGTCGGCCGTTGGCGGCACGTTGTCCCAAATCGGGTCGATACGAGCCGATGGCAATAACGTCGTCTTTGAGTTGAATGCGGCCAATGCCGATTTCCCCTTTGTCATATCGGATTACCATCTGCTCATCATGCCCTCGGAGGGCGGTGAAATTGTCGATCCGCAATCAGGTGTCGGTACCGGCGGTTACATCATCGATGTTTACGAGCCGGGCGTTCGCTTCAAGGGGCGCCGCAATCCGAACTACTTCAAATCCGATCGTGCCCATTTCGACGAGATCGAAGGCCTGGCCATTATCGACCCGAATGCACGCCAAACCGCACTTTTGAACGGATCAGTTCACGCCATCGACCGGGTCGACCCTAAAACAGTCGCTCTGCTTTCGCGTGCATCCAATGTCAAAATTGCCGAGAAGGCGTCTACTACGCATTACACGATGCCGATGCGGGTCGATGCGGCACCGTTTGACAATTACGACTTGCGGATGGCGCTGAAACTGTCGGTAAAGCGGCAGGAACTCGTTGACAAGATCCTGCTCGGTCACGGATCGCTTGGGAACGATCATCCCATTTCACCGGCAGACCGCTTTTTCGACGCCAGCTTGCCCCAGCGCGAGTATGACCCCGATCGTGCCGCCTCGCATTACAAGAAGTCCGGTCACAGCGGAACGATTATGCTGTCTTCATCGGATGCGGCATTTGCCGGCGCTGTCGATGCGGCCCAGCTGATAGCGGCATCTGCCCGTGAAGTCGGAATCGACATCGAAGTGGTTCGCGAGCCTTCCGATGGCTACTGGTCAAATGTCTGGAACAAGAAGCCCTGGTGCACCTGCTTCTGGTCCGGGCGTCCGACAGCAGACTGGTCGTTCTCCGCTGCCTACACCAACGATACCGAGTGGAACGATACTGCCTGGCGGACCGGCAAGGCTCCTGACCGGTTCAATGCGATCATCATTGAAGCGCGGGCCGAATTGGATGATAACAAGCGCCGCAAGCTCTATGCCGAAGCGACAATGCTGCTCCATGACGACGGTGGCGCGCTCATCCCGATGTTCGCGAACCACCTCATGGGCCTTTCCAAAACCATCTCCCACGGCGAGATCGCCGCTAACTGGGAATTGGATGGGGCCAAAGCGGCTGAACGCTGGTGGATCTCCTGATCGGAGCCCCCGTCTGAACCCGGCCCGCGTGCCGGGAGTTAACCGTGCCTGCAAGCGATGTGATCTGTCGCTTGCAGGCTATTTTTTTGATTTTTCTTGCCGCGCTGATTTGCTGGCTGTACATTATGAGCATGATGAAGTGCTGTATTCCAAAACGCCTTGATCGCCGCGCAACCGGCTGCGATCTCGTCCCCTGTACCAACCGCCAGAGCCCGCTGCTCTGACGGGCTGAATTTGCGACTTCGGATATTTCGGTATGAATCATGACAACTCAATCACTGCGCCTCGCCATCGACATTGGCGGCACCTTTACTGACACGGTTCTTGTCTCCGGTGAGGAGACGATAACTGCCTCGGCCAAAACCCTGACGACCCATCAAAACCCCGCCGATGGCGCCATGGAAGGCGCCATGCGCGTCATTGAACAGTCAGGGCAGAGTTTGGGCGATGTGACGGGTTTCATCCACGGAACAACGCTTGCGACTAACGCCCTGATCGAGCGGCGCGGTGCGGTTGTGGCGACTGTCACGACCGAGGGGTTTCGTGACATTCTGGAAATCGCTTACGAACGGCGCTATTCGCAATATGACATCAATCTCGAAAAACCTGATTTATTGGTTCCCCGTGAGCGGGCACTGACCGTACGCGAGCGAGTGTCGGCAGAGGGCAATGTTCTGATTGCCCTTGAAGACGCGGCGATTGACGCATTGCTCGCCGATATCGATGCGAGCGGTGCCGAGGCGATCGCAATCTGTCTGATGCATGCCTATGCCAATCCGTCGCATGAGCACAAATTGCGGGATCAACTGGCAGCAAAACGGCCCCATCTCAAAGTATCGATATCCTCCGGGGTCAGCCCCGAGGCGCGTGAATTCGACCGGCTCTGCACAACGGTTGCCAATGCCTATATCCAGCCGCTGATGGAGTCCTATCTGATGCGCCTGGTCGACCGGTTTACCGCCGAAGGCGTCGTCTGCCCGATCCTCATGATGACCGCAGGCGGCGGGATGTGCACGGTGCAGACTGCCGCCCGACTCCCCATAAGGCTGGTGGAGAGCGGACCCGCCGGCGGTGCCATTCTTGCAGCCCGCATCGCAGCCAAAGCAGGGATCAGTGACGTGCTATCCTTCGATATGGGCGGCACCACCGCCAAGCTCTGCCTGATCGACAATGCCAGCCCGCAGACCTCGCGCGAATTCGAAATCGCACGTGCGGCCCGCTTCATCAAGGGGTCGGGCATGCCCGTGCGGATTCCCGCCATAGAGATGATTGAAATCGGCGCCGGCGGCGGTTCAATCGCCGGTGTCGACCGGCTGGACCGCCTGATGGTGGGGCCTAAATCTGCCGGATCCGAACCCGGCCCGGTTGCATTTGGCAGGGGCGGCACCGAGCCGACAGTGACCGACAGTGACATCACACTGGGATATATCACACCGGAAACCTTTGCCGAGGGGCATATCAAAATCGACCCGGACGCATCGGAGGAGGCACTGGTGCGGGTGATCGGATCCCGGCTTGGAAGCGATGCGTCGGGGGCCGCCGATGGCATCAGCCGTATCGTCGATGAAAGCATGGCCAGTGCGGGCCGCATGCATGCTGTGGAATCGGGCAAGGATATCGGATCGCGGACAATGATTGCCTTTGGCGGAAACGGCCCTCTGCATGCGAGCCGCGTGGCCCGTTCGGCAGGCATTACCCGTATCGTGATCCCGCCAAATCCGGGCGTGGCCTCGGCTGTCGGCTTCCTGTACGCCCCGGTCAGCTTTGAGATCGTCAGGTCACGTTACTCACTGCTGGAGACGCTCAACTTCGGCGCGGTCAATGAGCTGTTCGATGATATGATCGCTGAAGCTGGCGGTGTGGTTGCCCGGGGTGCCGGTGATGCCCCGACCGGGATCAAGCGCACAGCCTTCATGCGTTATAACGGTCAGGGCCACGAGATCGAGATCACCCTGCCGGGGCGGGCTTTGATTGCGGATGATATCGGCCCGTTGACTGCAGCGTTTGAGGAGGAGTACCGCAAACAATTCTCCCGTCCCGTCCCGGGGATGCAAATCGAGATTCTGAACTGGTCGGTGCGCGTGGCAACCCGGAGCCCGGATATACCGGCGCTTCCCGCAACCCCGCCATTGAAGACCGCCACGCCGGCAGAAATGCGGCCCATCACATGTGATGTTGACGGCACGGCAAAGCAAGCAGGATTTTTTTCACGCTGCAGCCTCAAACCCGGCGACCGGGTGCAGGGCCCGGCATTGATTACAGAGCCTCAGACCACTACGCTGGTCTCTGCCGACTTCTCGGCGCATGTGGATGCCATTGGAAATCTTGTCCTGGTTCGGAACCAGAAAGGAGACGCATGATGACTACAGATATGCCTCTCGCCCGGCTGCAAGTGATGTGGAATCGCCTTCTGGCCGTGGTTGAGGAACAGGGCCAGACTCTGATCAGGGCCGCTTTCAGCCCGATCGTACGGGAATGTGGCGATATTTCCGCAGGAATTTTTGATATCAACGGGCGCCTGCTGGCGCAGGCCGTCACCGGCACGCCGGGCCATATCAATACGATGGCTGAAGCGGCGCAGTATCTGCGCTGTGCTTTCCCGACACAGAGTATGAAGCCGGGGGATATCTACATGACCAACGACCCCTGGCTTGCTTCGGGGCACCTGAACGATTTCCTGCTGATGATGCCGGTGTTCAAAGACGGCAAAGCTGTGGGTTTCACCTGCTGCACATCGCATCTGGTCGATCTTGGCGGCCTCGGCATGGGCCCGGAAGGTTCAGACATCTATGACGAGGGGCTGCTGATTCCACCCTGCAAGCTTGTGGAGGAAGGCGAGCCGAATGCTCTTCTGATGGATATCGTCCGCGCAAACTCCCGCGAGCCGATAGCAAATGAAGGTGACATTTATGCCCTGATCGCCTGCTGTGAGTCCGGGGCGAGGCGGCTGACCGATATGATGGAGGAATTCGGCATCAATGATCTGGCCCCTCTTGCTGACTACATCATCAACACGTCACGGCGCGGCACGCTTGAGGCAATCGCTGAGGTGCCGGAAGGAATTTACAAAAACGTCCTCAGAGTAGACGGATATGAGAACGAGCTTGAACTGCATGCCGCCCTGACCGTGTCCAAAACGGGCATGCATGTGGATTTCACGGGAACATCGGGATGCTCGAAAAAGGGTATCAACGTACCTCTTAACTATGCCACGGCATATACGGTTTTTGCACTGCGCTGCATTGTCGGCCCGGACATCCCGAACAATGCGGGATCGCTGGAACCCTTCACAGCAGACGGCCCCAGAGACTGTATCCTGAACGCACAGCGCCCGGCACCTGTTGCCATGCGGCACACGCTCGGACAAATGACACCGGATCTGGTGCTGGGCTGCCTTCATCAGGCGTTGCCGGATCAGGTTCCGGCGGAAGGCGCAAGCTGCATGTTCGACCTTCCAATGCGGCATGCGCCTGAGGTTGCCCGGGAAGGCGGGCGGGAATTTGCGATCGAACTGGTCCATAACGGCGGCACGGGCGCCCGCCCTCATTCGGACGGGTTGTCGGCAACAGCCTACCCGTCTGGCGTGTTCGGATCCCAGGTTGAGATCACTGAGAGTGTTGCACCGGTGATTATCTGGCGGCGTGAGTTGCGTCCGGATTCAGGCGGTGCCGGCAAGTATCGCGGCGGCATGGGCCAGCGGATCGAAATGACTTCGGCGAACGGTGCGCCATTCATAATATTCCTGTCGGTTGAACGGATAAAGTTTCCGGCCCTTGGCCGGATGGGAGGACATCCGGGGGCAGCAGGGCGCATCCGCTTCCGTGACGGCGCCGGCGACATACCCGGAAAGGGGGAGTTGCGGGTTGAAGAGGATGACTACCTGATTTTCGAAACACCCGGGGGCGGCGGTTTTGGCGATCCCGCTGACCGGGACCGCAGGGCGCTATCGCTGGATGTAAAACGCGGGCTGGTGAGCCAAGAGGGTGCCAGACTCTATGGAGACGCCCCGTGATCCGCCCGGTACCGCATATTGGCGCGATGAGCGCCTATGCACTCGCCGACCTTGGCGATAAAGGCACGGTCTCCCTCGCGCAGAACGAAAGCGCATTTTCTGCAAGCCCCGCTGCGATCGCAGCCGGCAGGGCGGCACTCGATAAGATACCGCTTTATCCTGATCCGGAATGGACGGATTTGCGCGCCGCGGTTGCGGATATGCATGGACTGGATCCTGCCAGGGTGCTCTGCGGCGCCGGGTCGATGGAACTGATCGGTTGCCTGATCCGCGCCTTCGCCGGGTCGGGTGACCGGGTCTTGGGGACCGATTACGGCTATGCCTTTGTTGCATCAGTTTCAGCGCAGGTGCAGGCGGATTATGTCAAAGCCCGTGAGCGGGACCTGACCGTCTCGGTCGAAGACATACTCGCAGCCTTCACGCCTGAAACCCGAATCGTTTTTGTCTGCAATCCGGGTAATCCAACCGGCACGCTGATCCCAAACGGCGAAATCCTGCGCCTGCGCGATGGCCTGCCCCGGAATGTACTGCTCGTCATCGATCAGGCCTATGGGGAATTTGCCGATACCGAAAATGATCCGGGCGAGATATTCGCAATTGTCGAACGCGGCGACACCGTCGTGACACGCACCTTCTCGAAAGCTTACTGCCTCGCCGGGGCACGGGCGGGCTGGGGTTATTTCCCGCCCGAGGTCGGCGGTGAGGTCCGCAAGATCCTGAACCCCAACAACATATCGGCCGTCTCCCAGGCGATGGCGGCAGCGGCAATCCGGGATCAGGCGCATATGAAAACCGTGGTAGAAAAAACAGTGGCCATCCGTGATGGATTCGCCGAACAATGCCGCGCCCTCGGCCTTGAAGTGCCGCAAAGCCATACCAATTTTGTGCTGATCCGTTTTTCCTCAGCGGAGCAGGCACAAGCGGCAGATGCGGCGCTGCGGGGGCAGAATCTCATGATGCGCGGCATGGGCGGCTACGGGCTTGAAGATTGCCTGCGTGCCACGATCTGCAGTCAGGAGGTCATGGACCGCGTTCTGGCTGCCCTGAAAGGAGTCCTTCAATGAGAGATGAAACACGCACCCGTGCCAAAATCGGCGTTCTTGTACCCTTCACCAACACCAATCTCGAAGCTGACATGATGCTGATGCGCTGTCCGGACACCACGGTGCATTTCCAGCGCATGGGCGGCTATGACGCTGATGAAATCCCGGGCTCGGACCAGATGGCAGGGCTCGGAGCATCGGACATATCCCATGATCTGCGGATGATTTCCGGCATACGGCCGGACGCTGTTCTATACGGCTGTACTTCGGCAACACTGACCCATGGATCGTCCTTTGACACCGATCTGGCTGAAAAAATAAAGGCCGGGTCTGGTGCACTGTCCTTTACGGCAGCCGGCTCCCTTATCGCCGCCATCCAGACGCTCAACGCCACCGGCGTGGGATTCTCATCCCCCTATCTGGGTGAGGTAAACGTCCAGGCGATGGCATTTATGGCCGATAACGGAATCGATACGGTCAAATGCGCT
>JBAJNM010000075.1 GCA_036881865.1 Parvularculales bacterium
GACCCGACCCTGGTCTGGATCAACGAAAGGTTGGTAACAGCGGAATTAGCACGAAAAGTGAGAGCCTGACCGGCAACTGTAATAACACCCGTAGAGCCAGGACCTGCTTCTCTAGTAGTTGGCGTAACTACAGAACCGGTACGCAGAGCCGTACTGCCGGATATTCTGCCCCGAAGATCCGTTATGGTCGCATGATTGTCTGCATTGGCAGATGTGAAAGTCAGCGAGATCGAACCAGCCTTGAAGGACCCGAGCAGGCTTGTGCTGCCATCTGATATGCCGAACGTCCCGCCAACGGCGGCGGGAATACCGTTCCCGGTTCCGAAAAACTGGCCACCCCAGGTGCCCGTCAGGGTTGAATCGCCCATAACGCTCGTGGTGCCGTAAAAAGCCCCGTTATTTCCACTGGTAATCGGCCCCTCCATTGCCGTGGGGGCGTTCAGCATTATAGGGGTGGTGATGGGATGAGCAACATTATCCAAGCCATGTCTAAGATTGGTCACCATTCCGCTGATTGATCCATGTGTACCGGTGGCAAAATCAGCCGTCAAGGTCACATCACCCCAGAATTCATCTCTCCGGTCAGCATTGGCGTATATGCCATAAGCCCTGCCGACATAGGCCGCCGTTCCGGTTAAAGCAGCCAGATTAGTCCCGTCATAGTTCCAGTCACTGGCGACAAAAGCGGTATAAGTATATGCATCGGTGTCGGGATTCTCAAAACGCCAATATCCCCAGCTTATATAATTGTTAGCCGTGCTACCAACTACGTCGGTTAAAACCAGAGCTCCTCTTTGCCCGTTCATGTTTACTATCCTGTCAATACGCCCGGCCAATGTTTTATCGGGAATGCGAATGTCATTATCATCCGACGTTTCGGTGTACGCGGTGTCCGAGGTACCAGTCATGCTGCTAAGATAAGTACCAGCTTCCACTACTCTCACGGCAACGCCCTGTATTGCCGGCACATCCCCTCCCCCGAATGCTACCGATATGCCGGTATATTCATCCGCGTCTGATATGTCGGTATCCGTAGCTCCAACATTTGAAGCCTGGGTCGTACCCCGTGAGGCACTCAGACCCCCACTAGACGCCGTTGACCCGGTTCTGCGGATCCCCTGTGCGCCTATCTCGAGGCGTCCCTCAATAGTGGCCAGAGTACCTGTCGTTGCCGTCAGGATTGACATAAACGGAACCGGCTGCGTGTGAGTCGTGTCAGCCTTGAAGGCGCCGAGCAGGCTCAGGGTGCCGGCGTCGTTAGATACGCCGAATGTCCCGGCAACGGAGCCGGGGGTATTAGACCCGGTTCCGTAAAACTGGGCACCCCACATTCCCGTCAGTGTCGAGTCACCCGTAACGCTCGTAGCACCGGAGAAAAATCCGTTATTGGCGGAACCGATGGTCTGCGCTCCCAGCATGATAGGGCCTGTTACGGGATGAGCAACATTTGCGGCGCCATGTCTAAGATTGGTCACCATTCCGCTGACCATTTCCATGTCAAAATCGGCCGTCAAGGTCACATCACCCCAGAATTCATCTCTCCGGAGGGCATTGGCGTATATGCCGAAAGCCTCACCGGTATAGGTCGCCGTTCCGGTTAAAGCGGCCAGATTATCCCCGTTATAGTTCCAGTTACCGGAGGCAAAAGCGGTATATCTATATACAGGTAGCGGGCTGCCGGCGGGATTCTCAAAACGGTGATAACCCCAGCTTATATAATTGTTAATTGAGGCACTGACGTTGTCGGTTAAAATTAAAGTGCCTGCAATTCCCGCCCGATTTTCTATTCTGTCCAGATAATCCGCTATTGTGGTATCAGGAAGGCGCAGGTCAGGCGTGATGTCCCTACTATTCCCCGGGTCTATAGTAAGATGAGGTCCATCAGCCACTCTCAGGATGGTGACCCCTTTCGTGACAGGATTCGATCCGGAGAATACTGCTGATACGCCAGAACGCCGATTCATATCTGTCGTAGTGGTACCGGTAGCATATTCAGAAGACTGGGTCACACCCCGTGTGCTTACCTGATTCGGACCGCCGGCCGTCACTGACGCAGATATGGGAGTCCCCTGTGCGGCACGTTTGAGGGCTGCCTGAGCCAGATTCAGATTATTGCCTACCGACGTCGTCAGGACTGTCATAAACGGATCATGCGTGTCAGTCGTATCGGCCTTGAAGGCACCGAGCAGGCTCAGGGTGCCGGCGGCATCTGATGCGCCGAATGTCCCGGCAACGGAGCCGGGATAATTGGACCCGCTTCCGAAAAACTGCGCGCCCCACGTACCGGCCAGAGACACCGCGGTGTCGCCCACACCCAGCATCGCGCTCGTAACACCGTTGCCTATAAATCCGCTATTTGCGTTCCCGATGGTCTGCGAACCCAGAGTTATGCTGCCTACGGGATGAGAAACATTATTTCCATGACGGATATTACTGACCATTCCGCCGAGTGTTCCCACACCGGTTCCGTCAAAATCAGCCGTCAGGGTAACATCACCCCAGAAGTCAGCTATGTCGGTGGCATCGGCGTAAACACCGACAGCATCACCGGTAAAGGTCGCCATTCCGGTTAACGACATCAGATTCATCTGGGGATAGCCGGTGTTCCCTGAGGCAAAGGCCGTATATCTATAGGTTGTGTTGGCATAATCCTCAAAACGGTGATAGCCCCAGCTCACATATTCTTCGCTACCGACGGTGCCACTAAAGCCGGTTAAAATTACAGCTCGTGAAATTGGCGTCATATCCGGATTTTCAGCGGTACTGCCCAGTCTGATCACCTGCTGTGCCTGCAAGTTATCAACAAGCCCACGGGTAAGCATGGTGGTGTCACTCCTGGTGGGAGCAGTACCCAGAGTGTCCGAGCCCACTGTCAGAGTCGTGTTATCAATAGCCCCCGCCGCGTCGAATGTTACCGTTACGTCGGCCATGGCACTCGCATCGGAAGACTGGGTCACACTCCCGAATACGGGAGTCGCCCCTGCGGCGGCCCCGAGGGCCGCCCGTGCCGCGCTCCGGTCAATTACTGCATTATTTGTTGGAGGAGGGTCCGGGGGGGTTACCGGTGGGTCTGTCGGCGCCGGACCGGTAGCGACCAGTGACGGATCATTGAAGATAGAACCACTGCCGCTGCACGCCGCAAGAAAAGTCAGGGCGACAAGCGGTGCAAGGAATGCGAGTGCCGGGCGCTTTCCGCTCTCCCTTTTGGCAGCCATTCCGGTTTTCGCGGTCAGAATATCAATATTGATTTGCAAAAATCCAGCATGTGGATTTTTGGCCTCGTCCGTCTTTGTTGTCATAGTCTTCATCCTTATTCCCTTATCTCTTCTCGCATAATCTATGTAACTATCATCCGGTGTCTAGTAAAGACTTATCCGGCTTCCCAGATACAGATAATCAATCGTATCGCCGGAAATCCTGTACCGGTCATATCCCGCCATCAGGGACAGGCGATTACTATATTTATAGGTCAAATCGGCGCCATAGTAAACATCGCTGCCATCATCGCTTAAAGAAAGCGAAGCCCCGCCGCCCCGCATGTCTGATTCGACCTCCCAGAAGTGAAGGCCGATTTTCGGCACAACCGAAACCGGAGGGGCAGGCTGTCCCCGTTCGACAAGAACCGTCAGGGGAATATCAAAAGCGATGTACGGGCCATACGATGTTACCGGCGTTTCCAGTTTAAGACCGGTCGCGGCGGTCTGTTCAACGCCATCGAGAATGTACCGTCCGCCGCTTTCCGCAGAAAATTCGGCGGTGCCAAAATCATTATAGGCAAAGCCAAGCATGATGCCATTATTGCCTTCAACGCCGGCCGATATCCGGTAGCCATTATCCTGATCGTCAAGAGACGCATTACTGACCGCGCCAAGTCTTTCCCTGCCGAGTTTGGTCCAGCCATAAGAGACGGCGGCATAAGTTCTGATTCCGTTTCCAAACAAGCCTGTTCCGTTGCCGGCTTCAGCCACAGCGGGCCAAAGCATAATCAGACAGGTGAGGCCGAGACAGCCGGCGGATATTTTTCCGAGCATATTATACCCTTAACAGTTGCTATACAGTTTTGGGGTTTCCCAGCCAATAAACCGAAAACCTTCCAGAACGACGATAGCAAAGAAAACACTCTCCGGCAAAGGAATTTTTTCGTCCGAGGGTGCCTTTGAGTCGGTAGTAGAAGCGGCCTGTGAGTCAGTAAAAACTCGTCCATCTCTGTCAAATCGTTCACTGGACGATTTGACAGAGATGGACCGTCACAAGACCCACCGGGTCTTGTTGACCCTGTCAATTCCTCAAGCCTAGCAAATGATTCACTGGATCATTTGCCTTAACGGCTTGAGACCAGCAGAATGCTGTCTCCTTTTATTTTATACCCCTGCGGGGTAGTTTCGCTACGCGCCTTCGGAGCTGCCTTCGGCAGAGCAACAGCAGCCTACGTCTGAGCCTTTTTTCGGAAGACAGAGCACCTGCGGTGAGGGCGGGGTGAACCGGATGAGAGGGACGGGGTGGCATTGAGCCTTTTGAACCCAGAAATATTCGTCCAGCACGGAGCAAAAGACTCACAGGTTAATGCTGATGGGCCTGTAGTATCCGTCCATCTCTGTCGGTTCGGCCACCGGCAGAACCGACGGGCGAGATGGACGGGTTGACCGTTTGAACTACTGCGTATCGCGGGTTACCCCGAAGGCGCCGTTGAGAGTACTGGTGTTGAAAAAACCGGCGATCTCGGCATGATCGGTCCCCATAGAAGAGGCCGGTCAATTCGCTCCCTTGTCGAAATGCCCCGGCGGAGGAGATGACCTCCGCACCGGTAAAAGTGACGGCGGCAAGACCCGGATCCGTTCCGTTTATATTGAGCCATCCGTCAAATACCGCATCAACAGTCGCCGTAGTATCAAAATTGTAGGTGATCGTCGCATCACCCCTCACGAAGCTCTGGTCCGAGGCCGATCTGACCGAAGCAACGGCACCGCCGCTCCAGGTGGCGACACCTGAGGTGGGAAGAGAACCCGTGGGCTCACCGAAATAATAAGGAAGGTAAGTATATTGATAGCTGCCGGATGTTCCCGTTCTTATTCGCACCGACCCGAAAGCACTGTGGGTGTTCCATCCCCCGAATGAATTAAATTCCATAGCCTGATTCGAGCCCGTGTCACCTATGGTTCCTGCCGTACGTCCCATTGCGAGATTGACACCATGGGCCTGCTCAATATTTGTGACGGTGTTGTCACTGATCCTGAGTATATCCGGATTCCCTGTCGTCCCGACCCTGGTCTGGATCAACGAAAGGTTGGTAACAGCGGAATTAGCACGAAAAGTGAGAGCCTGACCGGCAACTGTAACACTACCCGAAGTGCCAGGACCTACTACCATAGTAGTTGGCGTAACTACAGAACCGGTACGCAGAGCCGTACTGCCGGATATTCTGCCCCGAAGATCCGTTATGGTCCCATGATTGTCTGCATTGGCAGATGTGAAAGTCAGCGGGACGGGGCGGGTTGCGCCGAAGGCGCCGATGAGATGCTCGGTATTGAAATGTCCGGCGACCTCGGCATGATCGGTTCCATAGAAGCGTCCGGCGATTCCCATACCCTGTTGTGAGGTATATGAATCAAACCCCGCGATGATATTGGGAGCCGAGCCCGATATAGTGAGAAACACCTCGTCAAAAGTGACGTCGCCAACATTCGCACCAGACGGAATCGCTCCGTTTATGTTGCGCCATCCGGTAAATGCCGCCTCAAGAGTCGGAAAAGCACCAAAAGTGACTGTGAGCGCCGCATCACCGCGGATGAAGGCACGGTCCGACTTGACCGTAGCAACGGCACCGCCGCTCCACGTGGCGATCCCTGATGTGGGAAGAGTCGTACTTGGCACACCGAAATAATACGGAATGAAATGATATGCATAGCTGCCGGATGTTCCTGATCTTACCTGCACCGACCCGAAAGCACTGTGGGTGTTCCATCCCGCAAAGGTTTCAAATGCGAAAGGTAAAGCAGTTTGGCCACCTAAAGTTGCTTCCGTACTTCCTTGTGCGAGAGTAACACCATGGGCCCGAGCAGTGTTTGTGACAGTGTTGGTCGTTTTGATTAATGAATCCAGAGTCATTCCCGGCAAGGCCAACGCAAGGTTGTCAAGAGTAACATTGGCAACATGAGTAAGTTCTCTTATACCAATCATATATGTACATCCAAATCCACCGCAAGTAACCGCCCCCTCGCTTGCATAATTGCTTGCCGTAGCCAGAGGACCGGCATTCAAAATCGTACCGCTTGCCGCAATGCCGCGGAGGGTCGCTATGATTGTATTAGAACCGACGTTCACCGTTGCAGGTTCTCCGAAAGGCAGTGGGGCCGCAGGAGCCGGCGGAGCTGTCATGGGCCCCATCGCAGCGCGGGTTCCGCCGAAGGCTCCGTTCAGGGTGGCAGTATTGAAGATGCCGCCGACCTCGCTGTGTGTTGTTCCATAGAAGCGTCCATCAATCTGCTGAGGGGCGATCCCCGAAAATGCACCACCGGCGAGGGCCAGACCGGCATAGGAGACGGCTTCGACAGATGGCATTGCCGTTCCGACATCATTAAGCCATCCGTCAAGCATCACATCGACAGTGGGATTGGCGGAATCGGTGAGGTCAAGAGTGATTGTCGCATCGCCGCGAAGGAAGGTGCGGTCGGCTTTTACGGACGCTACGGCACCACCGCTCCACGTGGCGACACCGGCGGCGGGATTTGAACCACTGGGTGTGCCATCAGTAAAAGGAAGGAAACGATATGTCTCGCTACCGGGAGCACCCGCTTTAACCTGAATCGATCCGAAAAAACTGCCGGTAAGCCATCCGGCAAATGTTTCAAATTCCAAAGGAACACTCCCTGTTACATGTGTTCCTGATGAACGCCCCCGCGCCAGCGTAACACCATGGGCTGCAAAACCATCTGTTGTGTCGGCGGTAAAACCTGTCAGAGTACGTGCCATTGACAGGGAAGTCATATTAAATCCATACATTTCACCCCCAAGACCAGTAGCATATGTAGGAAAACATTCTCCGTCAGCGCATCCTGTGGCCGGTTCGCTTCCAAAATTATCCGTTGCCGCACTACCACCCATAAGCAAATCTGTAGTCTGGACATTACCCCTGCTTTGAAGGGCTGCCAGACTTGTTGACCCGGCCGCCGGTGCGAACACGGTTAACGTGTGCGGAGCGGTCATGGGCCCCATCGTAGCGCGGGTTCCGCCGAAGGCTCCGTTGAGGGTGGCAGTGTTGAAGATGCCGCCGACCTCGCTGTGTGTTGTTCCGTAGAAGCGGCCCTCGATTTGCTGTGGGCTG
Organism: Parvularculales bacterium; assembly: GCA_036881865.1. Lineage (NCBI taxonomy): Bacteria > Pseudomonadati > Pseudomonadota > Alphaproteobacteria > Parvularculales > Parvularculales bacterium. The sequence goes on from JBAJNM010000075.1 coordinate 7,322, forward strand.
GTCCCTGAAAATGCGCCACCGGCGAGGGCCAGATTGGCATAGGAGACCGCCGCAACAGATGACATTGCCGTTCCGTCTATCCCGAGCCATGTGTCAAGCATCACATCAACGGTGGGATTAGCGGAATCGGAGAGGTCGAGAGTGATTGTCGCATCGCCGCGAAGGAAGGTGCGGTCGGCTTTAACCGATGCAACGGCGCCACCGCTCCACGTGGCGAAACCGGCGGCGGGATTGCTGCCGCTGGGCACACCCACGGTATAGGATGTGAATCGATGTATCTCGCTGCCGACTGCTCCTTGTGCAATTTGCACCGCTCCGAAAGCACTGGCGGCAGCCCACCCCCCAAACGTTTCCAATGCCACAGAATTGGTAAATCTTGTTCCTGATGAACGTCCTCGCGCGAGGGTAACACCGTGGGCTGCAAAACCTTGTGTAATCATTGAAGTAGAAATAGTAATGCCTGATGTTGTTAATGACAGGTTAGATACATTTGAAAGACCAAATGTTACATTTGAACTGCTATTAACAGGCACACCACAAGTATTAGAAAAGCAAGTTGTAGCCATTTCGCTTCCAAAATTGCCGGCCCCGGCCTCAGCACTGCCGCCAAACACCAGATTTACGCCGGTGGCCCCAGCCCTGCTTTGAAGGGCTGCCAGACTTGTTGACCCGGCCGCCGCTGCGAACACGGTTAACGGATGCGCCGGATCGGCCTTGAAGGCGCCGAGCAGGCTTGTGCTGCCGTCGGTGTTTGATACACCGAACGTTCCGGCGATGGAGCCGGGATTGGCGGACCCGCTCCCGTAAAACTGTGCGCCCCATTTACCTGTCAGTGTCGAGTCATCCGTAACGCTCGTATCACCCGTGAAAAACCCGCTTTTTGAGGACCCGATTGTCCCCATTCCCAGCATTATACTTGCTACGGGGTACTCAACATTATTCATGCCATGACGAAAATTACTGATCATTCCACTGACTGTTCCCCGCGCGTCGCTCGCACCAAAAGCGGCCGTCAGGGTAACATCAGCCCAGAATTCATCCCTCCGGAGGGCATTGGCGTATATGCCAAAAGCCTTACCGTTATACGTCGCCGTTCCGGTTAAAGCCTGCAGATTGCTCTGGGGATAGCCGGTGTTACCCGAGGCAAAAGCATGATAATTATAGGTTCCGATTTCGCCAGCAAGTCTCTCAAACCGCCGGTATCCCCAGCTAACATATTCTATGGTATCGGGGGCCGGGTCGATACCGGAGGTGACAGTATAATCGGTTAAAAACACAACTTGTGCATTGCCTTGTCCCAGTCTGATCAACTCATCGGCTAATGAGGTATCGGGAATAAGGTGCGGATCAATGTTGTGAGAAGCGCTAGTAAGCAAAGTATTCTCACCGCTTGGCGACACTGCCGCGGTATAGGCTCTGAACTGACTCATCAATCCGGACAATCTTATCCCTACGCCGGTCATCTGGTCGGCAGGTGTCGTGACGGGACCACTACCCGGTGGCTCTTCCGTAGCGTGCGAAGACTGGGTCACACTCTGTGCCGCTACAGTCCCCGCTGTTTGTCCAATCGTGACGGTCACTGTCTCTGATCTTGGGAGCCCCCGTGCGGCCGTTCTTATCAAACCCTGAATTGCTCCAAGGTTACCGCCTACTATCGTTTGCGACAGAATTGGCATAAACGGAGAAGTCGTGGGCCCCGTTGTATTGCGGGTTCCGCCGAAGGCACCATTCAGGGTGGCGGTATTGAAGATGCCGCCGACCTCGCTGTGCGTTGTTCCGTAGAAGCGGCCCTGAATTTGCTGAGGGGCGGTCCCCATAAATGTGCCACCGGCGAGGGCCAGACCGGTATAGGAGACGGCTCCGACAGATGGCATTGCCGTTCCGTCTATCCCGCGCCATGCGTCAAGCATCACATCGACAGTGGGACTGGCGGCTTCGAGGTCAAGAGTGATTGTCGCATCACCCATGAGGAAGGTGCGGTCGGCTTTGACCGAAGCAACGGCGCCGCCGCTCCACGCGGCAACACCCGCTGCGGGATTGCTGCCGACGGGATCACCGACAGAATAAGGAACGAAATGCCAGGCTTCACCACCGGATGGTCGCGATGTTATCCGGACCGCTCCGAAAGCGCTTTCGGTAAGCCATCCGGCAAATGTTTCCAGATCATAATCCGGTGTTGAAACAGACGTAGAATTTATTGCTGACCTTGCCCGGGCGAAGGTAACACCGCCCATTGCGACGGTCTCCGAGATCATGGAACTTACCAGAGTTCTACCGGAGTCCGTACCTGCCAATGACAGGTCCACTATGCCGGCATTATCAAGAATAATTCTTTCAATATCGATATCCACACTACAACCGGGTGGATTCTGAAATTTGCAAACGACATCAGGTTCTCTTCCAAAATTGCTTGCCGTAGCAACTTTGCCCGTAATTATATCCGGAATCGTGGATGCAACGTTGGCATCCGCAATCCCTCTAAAAGTACTTAGGGCTGTAGACCCGGCCGTTGGCACGAAAAAGTCTAACGGATGAGGCTGCGTGTCAGTCGTATCAGCCTTGAAGGAGCCGAGCAGGCTCAGGGTGCCGGCGGCGTTTGATACAGCGAATGTTCCGCCAACGGAGCCGGGATAACCGGACCCGCTCCCGAAAAACTGTGCGCCCCACTTACCCTCCAGGGTTGTATAGCCCGTAACGCTCGTAGTCCCCCTGACAAAACCGTTGTTCATGGACCCGATCCCTTGCTCAGCCAGGATTATATCGGGTACGAAGTGCTCAACATTATCCGCCCCATGACGGATATTAGTGACCATTCCGCCGAGTGTTCCTCTATCGTCACTCGGACCAAAATCCGCCGTCATGGTAACATCACCCCAGAATTCATCTCTCCGGACGGCATCGGCGTATATGCCAAAAGCCCTGCCGGTATAGGTCGCCGTTCCGATTAAAGCGGCCAGATTAGCCTCGTCATAGTTCCAGTTACTGGCGACAAAAGCGGCATAACTATAGACCGGGCCGCCGAGATCGGCGGGATTGTCGGGCGCTTCTTCGCGCCAATATCCCCAGCTGATATAATCGTCAAGCGTGCTACCGACAATGTCAGTTAAAACCAGAGCTTCGCTGTTTTCGTCCGTGTTTTCTATTCTTTCAATATGATCCGCTAACGAGTCATCAGGAAGGCGATGGTCAGGTGTGCCGTCGGTTGCGGTACTAAGAAAAGTATTGCCACCCACTCTCACGACAGTGTCCGCTTTTTCCGGCATCTGGTCAGTTGTGAATGCTACCGATACGCCGGTATATTCAGTTCCTGCCGAAATATCATCCCCGCCAACTATTGAAGACTGGGTCGAACCCCGTGACGCCGTCAGACCTCCAACAGCCGCCGCAGACCCGGTTCTTACAGACCCCTCTGCGGCCGCTTTCAATGCACCCCAGATCATGCCAAGGTTACCGCCTACTGCCGTTGACGTCAGGGTTGTCATAAACGGCGTGACAGCCGGATCAGCCTTGAAGGCGCCGAGCAGGCTCAGGCCGGTGTCCGATACGCCGAATGTTCCGGCAACGGAGCCGGGATAACCGGGCCCACTCCCGAAAAACTGCGCACCCCACTTGCCCGTCAGGGCAGCATTGTCCGTAACGCTTGTATCACCGGTGACAAAACCGTTGTTCATGGACCCGATCGTTTCCTCACTCAGGGTTATGCCCGTTACGGAATAAGGAACATTGTCACCATGCCGGATATTACTGACCATTCCGCCGATTGTTCCTATATCGGTGCCCGTGCCGAACTCAGCCGTCAACTCAACATCAGCCCAGAAGTCACCTCTCCGGACGGCATCGGCGTAAACACCGACAGCCTTACCGGTATAGGTCGCCGTTCCGATTAGAGCGTTCAGATTGTTCCCGTCATAGCCGGTGTTACCGTCGGCAAAAACCGTATAGCTATAAGAGTCCGTGGCGGCGGGATTCTCAAAACGGTAATATCCCCAACTGATATATTCTGCGCTACCGACGCTGCCACTAAAGTCTGTTAAAATGAGTGCCTGCGATAACCGGGCCGGGTCTGTCAGTCTGATCGCTCTGATCCCTTGCATCGCTATTGAGGTATCAGGAATGCCGTCGGAAAGCGTGAGGTCAGTCCCGCCGGTAGCAAGAATACTTTGTCCATCCACTGTCAGGTCATAGGATGCCGGCTGTAATTCGCCTGACTCCGGATCCGATGTGAATGTTACCGTTACGTCGGGCACGGCACTCATAGCCGTCGTGCCGGGGGAAGTTTCGGAAACGATCGAAGACTGTGCCACGCTTCCCGGTACGGGACTCGCCTGTGCGCCTGTCGCGATGGTTTGCCGGGCTGCGACCAGGTCTACGTTTTCATCATCCATGGTGCCGCGACCGGCGTTATCACCGACCGTCGCCGGATCAACGCCAAAACCGCCCGCCGACGGATTATTGATAATAGAGCCACTGCCGGTACACGCCGCCAGAAAAGTCAAAGAGGCAAGCGATGCAAGCCATGGAACCAGCCATCTTCCGGTCCTTCCGGTTTGCGCCGTCCGGATATCAACATTGATTTGCAAAAATCCAGCATGTGGATTTTTGGCCTCACCCGTCTTTGTTGTCATAGTCTGTATCCTTATTCCCTTATTCTCTTACCTTCTCTAAACCGCCTGAAGTGTTGTAGCAAAGAAAACACCTCCGGCAAAGGATTTTGTCCGGTCTGGCGGGCGGGGTGGACCGTCAGGGTTCGGCTTCACGGTTGGACCTAAAGCAGAGCGTCCATCCAACTCAAATGCAGCAATATTCGTCCAGCAC
>JBAJNM010000076.1 GCA_036881865.1 Parvularculales bacterium
CAGGCCGGTGACAACGAGTTCTCGGAATGGCTCTGCGGCGGTGTTTCCGGTTGCCATTCAGGCGGTGACAGGGGTCCCCGCGGTCTGCTTGGAGAACTGGAACTCAGTTTTGACGGGGATATATTTTCCTGTCCCAGCCAGCGGTGGACTGCTGACGGAGGTTGTCTGCCCGGTGACGGACTCATTGAAGATCTGCCAATCACCGAAAGTATAGCCGCTCTCGCTTTGCCCACTGTGGAATTTGGTTTTATCACGCCCGCCCATGCCGGTGAACATGCCAGTGAGGATTTCCAGTGCATCTTCAGTCCGGTCACGGGTAAAGATTGCTACTGTAATGGCACTTGCGGCGTACTTGACGGTGTGGGCCTCATCACCCCCGTTCCCGATGATCTGCCCGGGTCCATGAGCGTTATCACGCCCGCCCTTGCCGGTGATACATTCTGGTGCAACGTCGAATCCAACTGGACGGGACGCGACGACTGTTATTCCTGATCAGGCGATCACATATTTTATTTGCAAAAATCTGGCATGCAGATTTTTGGCACCGGAACAATTTATAAATCCACGGCAGACCCTCACCGGTCTGCCGTTTTTTTATGTATGCGCAGTGCCGGCCGGTTTGACGCTTTGCCGCCAAAGGCAGAGCGTCCCGCACGGAGCCTCTCGTTCTCACGGACACAAAGGGGGAGCACCCCTTTGTGTATTCAATACCGTCTCTGACGGTATTGAGCCGTTCGAACCCTGTCACCGATCACTTTAATATTCGCATTGCTCACGCCGTAATTTTTTGCCAGTTCGGGCCACCGGGCAAGGGCTGACCGTGTCGTCTCCATGATTTCGGCGGCGCGGTCTTTTTTGATGTTGGCCTCACGGGAAAGTTTCAGCAGATTTTCGACGCCGGGGTTGCGGCCTTCGCCCATAACCGTCGTGCTTTGTTCTCCATGCGGGCCGGATGAAAATGTCAGATCATAAGCCGGTGACACTTTCCATTGTCCATATCCGGTCTTAAGACTCATCAAGAAGCTAAAGTTCTTTGCATGATCATCACGATTATGCGCCAGCACGTTAAAGACGGCCAGGCGGAACATTTTCTCACCCTCGCGCACATCACGCGTCAGCATGCCCGTTAGCGCGGTCAGGTCTTCATAATCCAGCGATGGCGTGCGGATATCCGAGTGCAGCAAACCACACGCCGTGTGCATGTGGCAACGTTTACCGCCATCACGGTCAAAGCGTTTAACGGCAAAATAGCCGGCACTTTTTTGCGCCGGGAAGAGATGCACGCAAGGCATGATGATCCCGGCTTCTTTTGCCATGAGTGCGTAAACATATTCAATGGCACCGGCATCAGGACCATCCTGACTGTTCGGGAACTTTACAATCCATGGTGTGTAGCCATCAGGTAAATCATGAACACCATGGATGATATGGTCTTTTTTGCCGTTAACACCGATGAGTGCTTTTGGCCGTGCGCCCGCAGAGGAACCGTTTAAGGCGATCAGTTCCGCCAACACATCGTCCGATGCTCCATCGAGAACGTCCTGCACCTGTGCCGCCAAACCGTCAAGACTGACACCGTCCTGCGTACCACCGGTGCCGTAATCCGGTTCATAAACGAGAGCGCCGGGACCATGGCTCCCGGTATGCGCCAACCGGTCTAAAGGTGTCACATCAGCAGGCCGAATGCCCTGTGATCTCAAAAAACGGTCAAAGAGCAACCGCCCCCAGCCGTCAGGCAAACTATCATTAAAAACACCGGGCAAACCTTCAAACGGGCTGTCATCAAAACGCCGCACACCGGGTTGGAGCGGTAAATGGTACGGTGATATTTCGATGCCGCTTTCAATGAAGGTACGGTCATATTCAAAATATATTGTGCGCTCACGCACCGCCAGCCGTCCGACCGGAAGGGTTTCATCACCAAAATTCAAGGCAACTTTTACTCCGGTTGCCGAAGGATGGTTTTTCATTTGCGCTTTCCTCTTTGCCGGGAAGGCGTGTTAACGGACCCGAGGACATCATCAATGGATGAGAATACGGGTTCTCTGATTTGCGTGGCCCTGCACAAATCTTCCAGTCCGCCCAGAACCATTTGCAGTTTCAAAAAAGACCCAAGGGATATCGTCCCCTTTTGCTCAAACTTGCGCAGAGTGGGCAATGGCACACCGGAACGTTCGGCAAGACCGGCCTGTGTCAGTTCCATCTGCAGCCGGCGCGAACGGGCCTGTTCCGCAAGGTTTTTCTGCGCTTTCGCCGGTGTTATAAGTGATACCATAATATTATAAATGTCAATTTAGAGTCAATAAATGATATTATAGTATCAGAACAGGGGGAAGACAAGCGGGACGGTTAAGGCCGGAGCACCGGATCATTTGTCGTAACGGCTTGAGACCGGCAGGTCTGGCGGGCGGGGTGAACCGGGCGAGATGGACGGGTTGCCCAAATGAATTGACAGGCCTTTAGTATTCGTCCACCCCTGCCAATTCATCCAACGGATGAATGCTGTCTCCTTTTATTTTATATGATTTTTTCGGAAGACAGAGCACCTGCGGTGAGGGCGGACGGGGTGGACGGTGACAAAAAGTTGATGAGAGTTGATGAGACCACACGCCTGTTGTGCGGTATAAAACAATCAAAGATAAGCGAATACCTGCGGGTCAACAACATCAGGCGTATGCAATGACACCAAAGGCACTAACAGATTAAGGAGATGCAAGATGAAACCATTAACAACAGTCATGTTTATTTGCAAAAATCCAGCATGTGGATTTTTGGCTACCTTCGCCATCGTGATGGCTTTTGCTTTTGGTACCCCCGCCCAGGCCGGTGACAATGCGTTCTCGGATTGGCTCTGCGGCGGCGTTGATGGTTGCTGGACCGTGGGGCTGATAGAAAATGCGAGTCTGATTTCGCCCGCCCATGCCGGTGACAACGCGGTCTCGGAGTGGCTCTGTGGCGGTGTTTCCGGTTGCGATTCAGGAGGCGACAGGAGCTATAATCTGCTTGGAGAAGTGGTCTCTGGTTTCATCACGCCTGCTCAAGCCGGTGATCTGACAGATTGTCAAAAATTGGGCACCTGCGGACTGGAAATGTCACTTCCATGGGGCCACCTTACCAGAAAATGATGATTTTTGCAGGAGTTTATTCCTCTTTTCCATATACAAGATGAAAACTTTAAGGAGAAAGAAAATGAAAACATTAACAACAGCCATGTTTATTTGCAAAAATCCGGCATATTTATTTGCAAAAATCCGGCATGCGGATTTATTGGGTGGATTTTTGGCTACTTTCGCCATCGTGACGGCTTTTGCTTTTGGTGCCCCTGCCCATGCCGGTGACAATGCGTTCTCGGAGTGGTTCTGTGGCGGCGTTTCCGGTTGCGATTCAGGAGGCGACAGGAGCTATAATCTGCTTGGAGAAGTGGACCTCGGTTTCATCACGCCCGCCCATGCCGGCCGTTTTGCCGGCTTCGGGGACTGCGAATCCGGCGACGGTTCGTTCTGGTGCGGTAGCAGCCGTGACGACCACCGGCTGATTGAAGATCTGGATACGCTCTCTTCCGTGAGCATTATCTCACCTGCCTATGCCGGTGCCAATGAGGATTTCCAGTGCATCTTCAGTCCGATCACGGGTAAAGATTGCTACTGTAATGGCACGTGCGGCGTGCTTGACGGTGTGGGCCTCATCACCCCCGTTCCCGATGATCTGTCCGGGTCCATGAGCATCATGACTCCCGCGCATGCCGGTGACTGGAACCCCTTCCCCTGCACAACCTGTCAGGCCGGACACTGTCCTCAGGAGTGCTATTGATCCTCAGGAGTGTTACCGGATGGAGATTCCGGGCGCATGACCGCCATGCGGCCCGGCATTAACCAAGGAGAACAAACATGAAAACTTTAACGGCAGCCATGTTTATTTGCAAAAATCCAGCATATTTATTTGCAAAAATCCGGCATGCGGATTTATTGGGTGGATTTTTGGCTACTTTCGCCATCGTGACGGCTTTTGCTTTTAGCGGACCGGCCCAAGCCGGTGATTTCAAGGCCTGTACCCCGACCTGGAGCAATGAGAATAATGACTGGGTTTACGGCTGTGAACCCGTCGGGTTGCTTGGCGAGATTGATCATGTTTTAAGCGTTATCAAGCCCGCTAATGCCGGTGATGATGTGACGTGCTTTTTTGTGGATTGTGATGCGTATAATGAGGCGGGAAAAGTTACGTATGACACACAGGAGTAACGGCACCCGGAACACGGTCTCTAAAGTATAGAAACCCTTAACGACACTAACGGCAGACCGGGCATCCGGTTTGCCGTTTTTTTTCATTATTTCGTCCAGCACGGAGCAAAGACTCACAGGGTCTTGTTGACCGTTTGGACTGTCAAAATATGGCGCAAGCGAGCTGGCTGAAGCCAGAGCACCAGACGATTTGACGGAAGAATGCTATCTCCTTCTTTTTATAAATTTTTCCGGAAAACAGAGCACCTGCGGCGAGGGCACCAATATACGCTTTACAAGCGGTATTCCGCTTTGCTACAACACTTTACTTTCTTTAACTTTAGGCAATTGTCAGCATATCCGTAAAAACCTCTAACAGCAGGGAAACCCATAATGACTCTATTCTTTCGCAGCGCTCAAGTACGCCTGACCCTCACCACGGCTTTCGCCCTCACACTTCTGGCCGCCTGTGGCGGTGGTGGCGGTTCTTCGGGGGGACCGGTGCTGGGGTCGTTCGCGTCCCTGTCGCAACACGGTAATACCATCAGCGCCAACACACTGACCGTTGCCCGGACGGCTGCGGGTACAAGCGACGCTGCCAGTGCGGCCGGCGCGGGCGCCGTGACGCAGTCCTCAAATGCTGATATGACTTCCATGGCAACTACAGATATAGCCGATGCAACGGTCATGATCCCCGAAACGGGCGCAAGAAGCTATAGGCTGGACACTGCGGCGGATACAACATTTCTGGATAGCGGTGCCGATGCCGAACCTGATACGGCAATAAGGCTCGGACGCCTTTATTCGACTACGGAAAGCCCTGCATCCTATCAGGAAGTGGTCCTGTTGCATGACGGGGCGAACAGAACCGCCATGCTGGCACATGACAGAACGGTACTTGAGGACGGTACGGCTGCCAGTGACTATTTCGTCTGGGGCCTTTGGGTCGACGCGCCGGCTGAAGGCGAGGTAGCCATGTTTGAATATGGTGCTTTTGCCGAGGGGACCACGCCTTCCGCACAGATGGATCTTATTCATCAAAATTTAATCGGAGAGGCAACGTATAACGGTCACGCCGTCGGTGCGGCTCTGGTGTCCGACGAGACGACAAATCCGTTTGTCGCCGATGTTAGCCTTACTGCCGATTTTGGAATTGGCGCTGCACTGGGAAGCATTGGCGGGTCCGTCAATAATTTCCGCTACCAGAATGGAAACGGCCCCGTCTCCAGCGTCGTTCTGGAGTCGACTAATATTGGAGCCGTTGCCATGAGTAGCGGGTTCTTCACGGGCGATACAAGCGCGATGATGGTCGACGAGATGATGGCCGAGACGCCCGTGGCGATGTCGGCCGGGAACTGGGGCGGTCAGTTTTACGGAGATCTGGACGCTGTCTCCGATGCCAACATCGTTATGAACACTCCAGGGTCCGTTGCCGGAACATTCGGCGTGCAGGTTCCTGACGGCTTTGCCCTGCTGGGGGCCTTCAAGGCCGATCACACGGGATCAGCCTTAACCTGGCAACCTGCCGCATTCGCCGCATCACCGATGTTCGTAATGGCCAGTAACGGCACTGATGACTCGGCAAATCACGCCAGGCTGACAGAGTTGAAAAACATAACAACGGCCACCGGTGCGGAATTTAGATTTTCAACCCCGGTGACGGCTACCTCAGTTCCACTGCTTGGCTTAGCCGCCGGTTGTAATAGTAGTACCTCCTGTACATATGAACTGGGTAGTACAATACAAAGCCTTACTTTCTCGGCACAAGAGACGGATTTCTTTTTTACAGGACCACTCGATTTTCGCACCGATAATACCACGAACGAAGTCACAGAGGATAGTATGACGGCCGGTATAGGGGGCAATACTACTCTCGTGCAGGCACGGTTGGAAGGCACAGCACTGCCAGACAATGTCGCTACGGAATTTGATTCATTCGGAGGATGGCTTGAGGACATGGCTTTCGCGGCGGTACGAATTGAGGCGGGAACCGAAACCTATTTCAACGGTTATACAATCGGTGTGCCCAGCGGTTCTACTCCCGCAGAAACCGGGAGCGCCCTCTGGAGAGGGACCGCCGTTGCTTCGGTAAAAGCGGACGACACATTCATCCAGGGAGAGGCGGAGATCAGCGTTGATTTCGCCAATACCAATGTTGATGCCACGTTTGACAACTGGCACAATACACAAGGAATGGCCATGACATCTATTACGGCCGTCACTATTGAAGATGCGCCTTTCACCACCGGAGGATTTGAAATTGCGGGCGTGGCAGGCGGCGATCCTGTCCCTGAAAAAATCTATGGACGCTTCTATGGGACAGGGCACGAAAGGGTCGGCGGTGTTTTCGATACGAGTGCACTGAACGGAGCCTTCGGCGCCATGCGACAATAATTTTGAAAACCGTACAACCCTGATCCGGTATTGGTCACTCCAGCCCACCCCTACTACTATCTTCGTGATCAATACCGGTAAGGTTGCCGGTTTAAGGGTGTTTCGGGGATTGGCGCCCTTCAGGGCTTGCCGCAGTTCCGCCGTTGCCGGCCTTAGCCTTGCAAAGAATCGCGTCCCGATGGGCTAAACCGGCAAAGAAAAACGGCAGACCGTAAAACCGGCCTGCCGTTATTTTTCCCGGAAGACCGGAGTAATCAGTTAAAGCTGAACAGGCGGGGGACCAACGTTTCCACTGCCTGCAGCGTTACATTCTCTCGCCTTTGCTTCTGAACTGGCAAAAAAGAATTCCAATTAATCACCGGCCAGTTCCATATCGCCGAGCAAGCCGTTTTGCCCAGGGCATTCGATTACATTACCTGTACTGCAATTCCACCAGTTTTTAATTTCATCACCTGCATGTGCGGGTGCGCTAAAAGCAAAAGCCATCACAATGGCGATTGAAAGTGTTGTTAGCGTATTCATGAATTTGTTCCTCTTTTCTAAAGTTTCCGGATATATCAGGACGCCAGCATTTCCGGCGATGCGCCAATAATCCCATCATACCCTCTTCAGGACAAATGAACCATCTGTAACGTTTACGTGAGAGGGAGGCCCTACCTTAACGAGAAGCCGGTATCTGCGGGATAGTGGGGGGGTCTGCAGAGGGGCCACCACGGAGACAGGACAAACAGCAACACAGGCGGGAACAGCACCATGACTGACAATAAGCCCCGTAGAGAGGTGCGGGGAGGCCCGTCGAACCGGTCTCCCGACCCTATTGACGCCAAGCCCGAAGAGGCCGCATTGGCCGTCCTGTCCACGCCTCCGAAGAGATAGCAGCGTAAAGAGTGGCAGGAGACTGCGCGTACAACACTTTGTCATGTTTTGCCCGGCCCCTATCAGCGGGGCCTATTATTAATGGTATCCAGCTCTGCCAATATCTGGTATGTTTTTTGTGTAAAGACAAAAAGTTCAAACACAAGAGCTTAAACATAAAACTAAAACATAATTCTATATGTTGAGCTCTCAATACACTCCCGGACTTTAAGGCTATGGACCCTATTATGGCTCCATACAATGGCGCGGATGCGCATAATCAAGGATGATGATGGATTATACCAAAAAGCAGATTGCGCTTGCGCGAGATAAGTCAACTCACATACCATCTCTTGCTTTATTTGAGGATAAAACCTCTCACACCCCTCCAACTTTATTTGAGGATAAAACCTCTCACACCCCTCCAGACGGTCCGAAGAAGGTAAACAAAACGATTGAAATCGTTTCCGTACCCTCGCTTTTAGATAGCAGCGCCGTGCCGCTAAATATTGCAATTGAACTGGATGAGCACCTGATTTGCAGGATTTTATCCAACGCCTATCAGCATGTGAGCATCACTATTATTAACGAAAAAGTTGATCTGGACCAACTTGCCGCCAGACGCCCCGACCTTGTATTTTCCGGCGTGAAGTATTTTGATTTTGGAAATGAAAGATTATGGCTGAATGACTATCTGGATCAGCATGGTATCGCATACGTCGCTTCAAACAAGGCGGCACTGGATGGCGAATTTGATAAAGGCAATGCCAAGGCATTAATAAAAAAAGCAGGGCTTGCTACTGCCGATTATTTCACGACGGCACCGAATGAAAACCCAATTGTGTCCTCTATTCCCATAGCCTTTCCACTTTTTGTCAAGCCGGTCAATGGCGGCAATAGTAAGGGCGTTGATGCCAGATCTATCGTTAACAACTTTGCTGATTTTAAGTCAAAAGTCGCCACTATCTGGGATAAACAGAATTCCCGCTCATTGGTCGAGGCTTATTTATCCGGCAGAGAATTTAGCGTCGGTATTTTTGAGGATTGTGCCAGTGGGTTACTCACCGCCATGCCGATAGAGATCATCGCACCGAAGAATGAAAACGGTCAACGTATCCTCGATTTTGACATTAAGCGCCTTGATAGCGAACAAGTGATAGCCGTTAAAAACCCGGCTATTCGAGAGCAACTCTCAGCGCTTGCTAAATCCGCATTTGTAGCGCTTAGCGGCAAAGCTTTTGGACGGATTGATATTAAAATGGATCATCAGCACATTCTACATTTCATTGAAGCAAACCTGATGCCCGGGCTCAGAAAGGGTTATTTCTATAGATCATGTAAAATAAATCTGGGTCTGACTTATGAACAGATGATTCTCAGAATTGCGAATAACGGCTTAACATAAGCCCAACTATTGCTCACGTTTATTGAAGATGATCGAGCAGGCCGGCGACCCGGTCTTAAAGCCTTTTATTCGGGTTAATGATATATTTCTCACCGGTTTTTTTCGGCATGTAACGCGCTATATTCTCCGGATCAATGGCCTCGGCCAGCGATAATTCATCAGTAATATGGCTGGCAAAAGTGGTGGTGATTTCATCTGCCACGCGCGCCTGCATGGCCGCCAATTTCTCCATACCCAATTTTTGCAAGGTCGGTGGCAGCAGCCAACCGCCGACGCCCCAATGCATGCCATAGCTTTGCCCAAGCGTTACCGGTCCTTGCGCCAGACGGCCATAAATATAAACCTGCTTATGCCGGTCTGAGCCATAAGTGTTGAGACCCGACGCATTGCGGCTCAAGGCGCGTTCCATGCAAGACAAAAGCGTATCGGCAATGTCGCCGGCACCGATTGCGTCAAACCCCAAAGTGGCACCGGTTTCCGCCATCGCATCAACCAGTTGCGCTTTGAAATCATCATCATTGGAATTGATGATATATTTGGCACCCAGCCGTTTCAGAATATCAGCCTGTTCTTGCGAACGGATGATACAGATCAGATCAATACCTTCTTGCAGGCACAGTTTCAAAACCATCTGGCCGAGATTGGAAGCCGCGGCGGTGTGCACCATCGCCGTATGGCCTTCCATTTTCAACGTCTCGATAAAGCAGAGCGCGGTCAATGGATTGACGTAAGAAGAGGCGGCTTGCGCCGGTGTCGTTTCATCCTTATGCACCAGGCACATGGCGCCCGGCGCTTTGACATATTGCTGATAGCATTGGCCGGTGACCAGAGAGACCAGCTTGCCTTCCATATGTTGCATATTGGCGCCCGCCGCAACCACGCGGCCGGCCCCCTCATTGCCGACCGGCAAAGTCTGGTCGAGCCGTGCCCGCATGGCGTCGACAAATTGTGCCGGCACCGGTGCGACCATTTTCTGATCATTGCCTTCCGTTACCAGCTTGCCTCTGGAATAATCGGCAAAGCCCAAAAGCGGGAACATATCGGACGGGTTAATCGGAGCCGCTTCGATTTTGACGACGACGTCATCATCACCCGGTGCCGGCATGTCATGCCCGACAATTGACAAGACCAGCTCGCCATCTGCTGTTGCAGTTGAAAAAATTTGACGGTTTCTACTCATTTTATTCTCCTTAAATTGTGTTACGGACGCATGCCGGTCAGGTAAGGCACGGGCGGTCCGGTTTGGGCAACATCTTCATTAACATTCAGGGTGGACCAGTTAAATGGGGGAAGGTCAAGGCCACCCTTTAGATGTGATTGTTTTTCAGCTTACTTTCGGGAAACGGGGGTTACCTACTCCTGCCCTGCCTATAGCAGCCCCTCGCCGGTGCGGCCGTCAAGCAGACCGTTTCTGTCATCGCAACTGTCGAGGCCAAATATACACTCCATAACATCCCCGGCATGAGCGGGAGCAACCGTAAAAGCCGCCGGTCCACCGAAGGCAAAGGCCATCACAAGAGCCATTGAAAGTGTTGATATGGTTTTCATTTTGTAAATCCTTCTCATAAAATTACTTTCAGGCGCCGGGAAAGATCCGGGCCGGTCCGTCAATGATTCCATTATATGCCTATTCGGGCAAATGAACTATTGGTAACGCTTTCGCGAGAGATGCTCCCCTGACGGACAACCGATATCCGCAGGGTAGCCGGTGCTTTTTCCGAGAATGACATGGTCTTGAGCGGCCCCCATTTAATTGATCCGGCCCGAGTGGTAGTGAATATGTTCGCCAACCGAATCCGGATCTGCCAAAAACCAACTTTCAAACCGGACCTGTTGATAGGGTAAACTCAACTGAAAAAGGATGTTCATGATATGAAAAAAATAAAATTGTTCCAGATATTATCTTTGGTAGGCTTTGTCTTCTTATTATCCTCAAATACTTTTGCATCTGATCCCTCCAAGGAACTGGTTTTGCAGCCGGAAATAAAATGGAGTCCGCTTAATCCTGCGCGAGGCGATAAAAGTCCGCAAGCAGGACAATTATGGGGGGACCGTACTAATCAGGGGCCGTCCGGCTTCCTGGTAAAATTCGCAGATGGCTTCTCATCTCCACCACATATACACAATGTAACTTATCGCGGAGTTGTGATCAGCGGGCTGGTTCACAATGATGATCCCAAAGCAGAGAACATGTGGCTTCCTTCCGGGTCGTTCTGGACACAGCCGGCGGGAGAAGCGCACATTACAGCCGCACAAGGCGAGCACAATATAGCCTATATTGAAATTGAAGACGGGCCATATCTTGTGCAGCCGGAATCGGAGGCATTTGATAATGGTGAACGCCCCGTCAATGTCGATCAATCTAATCTTGTCTGGTTAAACGCATCAGACGTGACATGGATTGATCAGGCCGATGGTGTGAAGATGGCTTTTCTTTGGGGTGTGCCGACAGATCAGACACTAAACGGCAGTTTCATTAAATTTCCAGCCAATTTTTCTGGAAAAATAGAAAATAACGGCTCTGACTTTCGTGCCATTATTGTTAAAGGCCAGGCGGGATATAAAGGCTCTTCGTTAAACGCCGGGAGTTATTTCGGCGCGGTCAAACCTGAAACACACGAAATTTCATCCGTAGAAGAGACCGTCATTTATGTCCGTACAAACGGCACATTCAGGATCAGTAAAAATCAATAAAGGAGACAAAACAATGAAAGAAAAGAGTAACGATGGC